>CAYUQQ010000045.1:0-7485 GCA_964446905.1 uncultured Candidatus Peribacteria bacterium | reverse complement strand
AGTTAATAGATTTATCATTTTTGTATTATCTTCATTATAATATTTTATAAATCTTTGACTTATAATTGAAGATGGATCAAAAGAAACTATTTTTAATATATCTTCTATCCATTTATTAATTCTTGTTTGTAAATTTTTATCTAAAGAATCAGGATTAAATTTAATAAATTCTTTTGTTTTTTTATATTTTAAGGTTAATTTATTATCAATTTCCATTGAAATTATTCAATTTTCTTTATTTATATAATTTTTATTAATAAAATTTGATAAATCTTCATTAATTAAGGAAATTGTACCAATAATAAAATTTGGTGGAGTAGATATTTCTAATAAATCAATTATAAAAGGAATTAAAATATCATATTTAGATTCTTTTAAGATATCTACAAGAATTTTAAACAAAATATTATTATCTTTTTGAACTTTTTTTTCATCTTTTTGAACTCTTTTTGTTCAGGCTAATGATTTAGTATAATTATCTTTTTTTTCTCTTATTTTTTCTGAGTCTTGTCTTATTTTATCTGATCAAGAATCTAAATCTCATCATAAAGAATCTCATAAATTTTCAAATCACATAAATTTAATATTTAAAATATAGTATATATATTTTATTAAAATATATTTTTATTTCAATAAAATATTTGGTAAAATAATTTAATATAGACATATTATAAATAAATCAAATTTATTGGTCCTAATTTTAATTTGAACATAATATTAACTAATGTATTTTAAAGTGTTTTAAATTTCAAATTTAAGAAAATTAAATTTGCTTAAATATAAATATATAAATTAAAAATTAATTAATAAAGATATTTATATTATCACTTTTATCTTATTAATATAATAAATCAAAATCTAGAAATGAACTTTTTTATATTAACTATAATTAATGATTTTATACAATATTCTATAATACTTCATAAGTATATTAAAAAAATTTAAGAATTCAAATTTTGAAAACTAAAAAGCCATTTTACACAAAGTTCGCAACTGATTGGAAATCAAAAGTGATAGAGGAATATTTTGAATATTCGATTATGTATAATGAATTTTTATCATCTAATAATCGGTACACTATAAAAATCAATCGCCATTTTCAGCTTTTATTTTCAACTAAAACTGATATATTTTTTGCTTACGGTTTTTTATAAATAATTTTTCTGAAAAATTAAAGAGAAATGATAATAAAATTTATTTTTCAAAACCTCCCTTTTACTTCTAAATTATTTCATATACTTTTCTAATGCTTCCAATTCTTTCTCATACACAATTTGTACTAAATCATAAGCCCAAGGGCTATGATCTTGACCTTTTAATGTCATAACTTCAAATCATTTATTTTTTACTATATCTTTTGTCTTTTGAATTAATTCTTTCTCAACATATTGTCAAGTTTCTTTTTTGAGTTTGTTTAATTAATCACTTTTTATAATACTCATCTTATCATTGTCATTAAAAGAACCTAATTTTTATTTTATTTGTAATATTTTTTGTATTTTTCTTTATTTTTTACTTAATTTTTGTGTTTTTTTCCTTATTTAAACACTTTTATCCTGTGGAATACAAATATGATTGATTTTTAAATTTAATATTATAGATTTATTTAATTATGCTTTTTAAGTTAAAAACAATTCAAGTCATAAGTACTTGTATTTTTGTTTTATCTTTTCAAAGGTATCTACATTTTCAGAGTCAATGCCATTTTTTTTGATCTCAATATATTTTTTCAATTAGTTTTCTTTTTTTAATTCAAAATTTGTAAAATACATTATTTGATAATTCTTCCCATATTTCTTTATTTTTATCTTTTTTATTTAACCTTGTGTTTTTAAGTATAATAGCATCTTTAATTCATTTATCTTTTAAATACAAATGATTTTCTCAATCATCATAAGCTTTATCGGCTGAGACAAGTTTTATATTGATATTTTTATTTTTACTTAATTCTTTGTTTAAAAGTTTTTGAAAAAATTTACCATCAAACTTATTTCAAGAAGAAAGTTCTATTTCTGTAATTAGATTATTGTATGGGTCGTAACTTGTATGTTCTTTATATCAATGAAAATACAGAGGTATCTTTTTATCTTTATCTACAGTTATACTTTTTTTACATCACCATTTTGCATCTTTATCTCTTGGAGTAAAACTATCATTATTTTTTTTCACTTTCTTTTTTTCTTTGATTTTCTTTGTCTTGATTTACATTTGATACGATATGTCCTGCGTCTATTATTCTCATACTACTTGGAGTAAGTCATAATTTAGAAGCTTTATTTATTATTTCATTAAATAATTCTTTTAAAATATTTTTCTTTAATTTTTTATTAGTTTCAAGTATTCTTTCTTTAAATATTGATAAAGTACTATGATCTGGTGTTTTATTCTCTGGAACTAAATCACAGAAATATTTCATTACAATATTAAAATTCACTTGTTCTTCTACTTCTCTTTCACTTATATTATACAGATGACATAAAAAAAGCATTTTAAAAAGTATTACTGGGTTAATCATTGGTTGTCATATAGTTCATTCTCATTTATATCAATTCTTTTTAATCTTATTTGAATATTTATTCCAGTCTACTAATTTATCTACTTGTAAGAGATAATGATTTTCTGGTATGTATTGATATACAAATTGAGCGGAAAATGATGGTTGTAAAAATGTCTTCATAATTAGCTTAGTTATGAGATAAATTAACATAACTAATTATACTAAAAATAATTTAAAATCAAGTCTTTTTTAGCTATTTTATGAGAAATTTATGAGATTCAACAAACTCAAGTAAATATTGTATTCTACTTGTTTCCATAAATCAAAAATTTTATATAATATATACTTTTTATTTTGGCTTATTTATGCTTGTCAAGTCTTTTTTGAAAATTGGTTTGATTATTAATTATTTATTGTACAATATAGTTAGATTAACTTGTATGGCTCAATCAAAAAAAACAAACAAAAAAACATGAAAAATTCATGTTTTAAAAATACTTATTTTATAGCTTACTAATGAGTAAAGGTCAATAAAATATTGGCTCTTAACTTAATGGTATTGTCCAAAAGCATTTGATAGAGTCCATGAATCCACCAAGTTTAATTTGTAAAGATAGTTTTGGCTTAAAGTTGATGAGAAACTAGTTTTCGAATGTTTAATCTGTAAATTGATTTGACTTTTTATAGAATTTCAGTATATGTTAATTTAACTTAATTATATCATTATATACATATATGGGTAAATTATTTTATTTGGTAGAACAAGAAAAAAAATAAAATCTAAAAGTATTTTAAACATAAATGTAAATAAAATAATAAGTAGTTTAAGACAAAAACTATTAGAATTATTAAATATTTATAAAAATAAATTATTTTAAGATGAATTGAATATAATAAAAAACTAAACAGTTTATATATTAACTATATTAAAAATATGGACAAAGAAAAACCTTTAGCTTATACACCAGAATCAGAATCAAAATGGCAAAAATTCTGGGAAGAAAATCAAATTTATAAATTTGATCCAAATTCTTCTAAGCCTATTTATTCAATTGATACACCACCTCCAACTGTATCAGGACAAATTCATATTTGACATATCTTTTCTTATACTCAAGCAGAAGTTATTGCAAGATTTAAAAAAATTATGGGCTATAATTTATTTTATCCATTTTGATTTGATGATAATTGATTGCCTACTGAAAGACTTGTAGAAAAAGAAATATGAAAAAAGGCTGTAGAAATGGATAGATTAGAATTTAACCAAGAATGTTTAAAAATAACAAAATTATATAGAGAAAAATTTAAAAAATTATGGCAATCAATGGGATTTTCTGTAGATTGGAATTTAGCATATTCTACTATATCTCCAGAAGTTCAAAAAATTTCCCAACATTCCTTTTTAGATCTCATTAAAAAAGAAATTATTTTTCAAAAAGATTCTCCTGCCTTATGGTGTACTGAATGTCAAACTGCAGTTGCTCAAGCAGAAGTTGAAGATAAAGAGATTGATTCAGTATTTTATGATGTCGAATTTAATCTTGAAGACTGAAGTCCGATAATTATTGCTACTACAAGACCAGAATTATTACCTTCTTGTCTTGCTGTTTTTGTTAATCCGGAAGATACTAGATATGCTAATTTAATTTGAAAAAATATTATTACTCCATTATGAGATAAAGTAAAAATTCTATCTGATGAAAAAGCAAAAATAGATAAATGAACTTGAGTTGTAATGTGTTGTTCGTATTGAGATGAAACAGATATATATTGGGCTAATAAATACTCACTTTGAGAAAAAATAATTTTAGATAAAGCTTGAAAAATTACTAATTCAAAAGTAGAGGGATTAGATTGATTACATGTAAAAAAGGCTAGGCATTTTATTGTTGAAATGTTAAAAAGTAATAATAAAATTATTAGCGAAAAAAATATTAAACACGATGTCTGAGTACATGAAAGATGTTCTACTCCAATGGAAATAATTACTGTAAAACAATGGTTTATAAATATTCTAGATATTAAAGAAAAATTAATTAAAGCTTGAGAAAAAATTAATTGGAAACCGAAACATATGAAAAAAAGATATTTAGAATGGGTAGAAAATTTAAAATGGGATTGGTGCATTTCAAGACAAAGATATTTTTGAATTCCTATTCCAGTTTGGTATAGTAAAAAAACATGAGAAATTATTTTACCAGATATTAGTCAATTACCAGTAGACCCACTAAAAGACAGACCTAAAAATTTACCTGATTGACATACTTATGATGATATAACTGAAGAAAAAGACGTTCTTGATACATGGGCTACTAGTAGTTTAACTCCTTTGATTAATTCTAATTTTTATGAAAAAGATAATCTTAATGAAAAAATATTGCCATTTGATTTAAGACCTCAAGCACATGATATTATAAGAACATGGGCACTTTATACTATAGTTAAAAGTTTATATCATACAGGAGAAATTCCATTTAAAGATATAATGATTTCTTGACATGTTCTTGCTTCTAAATCAGAAAAATTTAGTAAATCTAAAGATAATGCAAAAATTACACCGGAAGAATTGATTAAAAAATATTGAGCTGATCCAATTAGATATTGGGCCTGTGGATGATCACTCGGGAAAGATGTCGTATTTGATGAAAAAGAGATTGAAAACGGTAGAAGATTAGTTATAAAATTATTAAATGCTTCAAGGTTTGCAGTAATGAACTTATGAGATTTTAATCCAAAAGAAAAATTTGATTTTGCTAATTTACAGAATATTGATAAATGGATAATTAACAGATCAAAACAAGTTGCAGATCAAATGAAAATACATTTTGAAAGTTTTGAGTTTTGACATGCTATAATTGAGTTTGAGAAATTTTTTTGGAAAGATTTTTGTGATAATTATTTAGAAATTAGTAAAAATAAAATATATAGTTTTTGAAAATTCGAAAATTGAGAAATTAATAAAAAATCTGCTCAAATCTGACTTTATAATGCTTTATTAAATATTTTAAAACTTATTTCGCCAATTTTGCCGCATATTACAGAAGAATTGTATCAAAATTATTTTAGGAAATTTGAAGAAACTATAAGTATTCATAACGAAAAATATCCTTCTTGAATTGATAAAGATAATCTAAATACTTTTAATATATTAGATAGTGAGGTTAGAAAATTGTTTGAATTAATCGATCTAATAAGAAAATATAAAACTGAAAACAAAATAAAATTTTGACAGGAAATGAAAGATATAAATATATGGTGAACTACAGAGGAAATTGAAGTTCTTAAAAAATTTACAGATGATATTAAAAGTATATCAAAAACTAGTAATGTAAACTTTAATATCTGAGATGTTTTTAAGTGTGAAATATTAAATTAATTAATAAAATAAATTAATCATGTCTTATTCTTCGATACCTATAGATATAATTACTAATTCTAGTAAATGGACAGGTAGTTTTCGTTATGAAAAGTTTTTACAAAAATGGTTTTATGTACAACCTGATTTTGCTTGAAAACTTTTTCTTTTTGATACCAATAATATTCCTAATGTAGTATTAGACAAAGCTAAAAAAGATAATACAGTTTGGAAACAATCTTCCTATGCAGCTCCTGTGAAAATACAAATTCAATTAAATGCGCACTGTAACTATCAATGTAAAATGTGCTATGCTTCAAGTTTGAGAGGTAAAGCATTATCTACTGATTTTAAATTAGATCAACTAAAAGAATTATTTGCTTATTTAAAAAATTGGTGAGTACTTAGAGTAAATTTTGTTTGAGGTGAGATATTTATGAGAAATGATATTAAAGATATTGTTCAAGCTGCATATGATGAACGACTTTTAGTTTCTTGTATTACTAATGCAAGAATACCTGGTACAAATATAAAAAAATACAAAGATTTGCTTCAAAGTATGTTTAATGTTCAAATTTCATGTAATGGCATAGGAAAATCTTATGAAGAAGAATATGGAACTAATAATTGGATGCAAGCAAGTAAATGCATTAGGAATGTTATTAAAGCAACTAAAAGAAATATACTTTCATTTGTAATTACAGAAAAAAATTTTTTAGATATTCCAAAATTTTTTGAATTTGCAAAATCAATTAAACCAAACATAATAAAATTTGGTTCTAAATGTTGGTCTGGCAGAAGTGTAAATAAAAAAAAGTTAGATTATTATCGTGTTATTTTACCAAAATCAAAACAATTTATTGAAGAAGGTAGAAAAAAATATCCGCAGTTAAATATACAAAGCCAAATTGATTTAGGAGAAGAAACTCCTCTTTGGGAAGAATATTTACATTGATACAGACCTTTTGAATTTTATTTTGCTCCTGAAGGTAGAGATGGAGTTTATATCAAGTCCAATTGAGATATTTATCCATTTCCACTTTTATCTGATAGAGACGATTTTAAACTTGGTAATGTTTATACTGAAAATTTAAAAGAAATTTGGCAAAAAAATACTATTCTTCAAAAAATAAGAGCGGTTACTTTTAAAAATTCAGAATGTGGTAAGGTTGGATGTAAAAAAGTTTGTGGCCTTTGGAGCAGATCATATGCAATTGCTTGGTCAAATAAATTAGATGGGAAAGTTCCTTGCGAGTACACAAATTGGCAGTAAAAATTAGTTTTAAGAGATATAATCAGTATATCATTTAAAAAAACACAAGATAAAATCTTGCGTTTTTTTATAAAATTAAATTAATAATTTATAGAAAAAGATTAATCATCTGTAACATTTTGGGAACATAAACCCACAATCTTATGTTTTAGATCTACAATTTCTGATGGCAATTTATCAGACTTAACTTCAATTTTTTGTTGTTCTTCCTGAACATTAGAAACTAGTTTTTTCATAATATTTATATATTATGTATTAAAATGTGTTAGTATTATAAAAATTTCTTATATTATGTCAAATTTATTTGGCTCTAAATTTTCCACCGTAACTTTTTTATGTGATTTTTTCTTTAAATATGCT
>CAYUQQ010000044.1:2213-7531 GCA_964446905.1 uncultured Candidatus Peribacteria bacterium | reverse complement strand
TAGGACTCATCTTAAGTTTCGTGTGTATCCTTAAATTATTGTAATAATAAATTTGGTAATGCCATAACAGAAATAAAAAAAGATTTTTCTAAAGATCCAAAAATATTAGATGATTGAATTTTTAAAAAAGAATGACTGGAGGCTAGATTGAACGTAAAATTGGTAGAAAAAAGTAAATTATTGTCTTAAGAAATTTGAGACTGTAAAATAAACTGTGTAAATAAAAGATGGGAAATAAGAAAATTTATTTTATACTTCCCAAAACTTTTTCAATAAACGGAGCTTTCATTTTAGTATATTGTTGTCTATCTCATTTAGAAATATCAAATAATTTTCTTTTTAAATCAGAATATTCTTTTGCTAATAACTTGTTTTTATTTAAACAATGACGAAATAAAACAGCATTTATAAAATCTTGATCATCTAGTGCTGTAATATGTAAATGAATATCTCCAAAACTACTCTCAACTTTACTGCTAGTAAGTAAAATTCTTTTATTTTTAGATTTTCTTTCGGCAATATAATAACCATTATTTTTTAATAATTTTGTAACTGCTAAAATGTCTTTTTCATGTTTACATGCGATCATTATATCTATTATACCTTTACCTATCATATTTTTGATAGCCGTACTACCAATATGTTCTATATAATATAATCCTCAAAGATTTTTTAATATCTTCTCAATAATATTTTTCTCTTTTAAAAATAATTTTGAAAAATCTTTATTATAATAATATATATTAAACATAAATATTAAACTTTATATAAAATAAATTATATTAACTATATTTATGATAATCAAAAAATATTGGTTCAATTGGTGATTCATTTGTTTTCTTAACTAAAGAAAATGCGTAGTATCATGGTATAAACTTTAAATTCCTTTCAACTCCAGAATGTGGAATTTTCATAATTGTATTGTACAATAATATACGTAATTTACTATTTTCAAAAGAATATTTAAAATTATTTAAGTATGGATTGTATTCAATAATAAAATCGGGATTAACCTCTCAATAGTCAAGTTTTCTTTGATCTCCATAAACTACTTCTACAATAACCCTTCCATTCGTATATATAATACAATTGTCACTATAAATATTATTATAATATTCTTGGATAAGAATATTATACTCAACAACTTCTTTGGATTTTATGTTCTTTTTAATAAAAGCTAAAATATCTTTCTTATCTATATCTTTTATTCTAATAGGCATTAATATAGAATTTTTTGAAGAATAACAAGATAAATAACATTTATCAGAATTTAATAATGTAAAATAGTTAGTATAGTTCGATAAAAAATCTTCTAATCTTATAATCAAACGTTTATATACTGGCAAATGATTTTCTTTTAAAAAAAAATAAGGATCTTCTTTGAAATCTAGAATAGCAATAATATTATTCTTAATTTTAAATTTATCAATAGCTATTGACCAGTCTTTTAAACTGACATTTTTATCTGCTATAAGATTATTTCAACCTCTATAAAAAGTATCTTTGTGTTTCTTGTGCATAAAATATAATTATAACAATAGTTTAACATTCATAATCGTTTACTATTTTTTCTTCTCCGAAAACATCATACCATAATGGACGATAATTCTCCCAAAATCTTAATCTCATTTTGGTATCTTTAAATATTGATTCGATTATTTTACGAGCTTGTAAATAATATTCTAATTCTTTAGCATCAGCATGGATTAAATTCACTTGCCCCTGAGTTTGTACTTGATAAATATTTATAATTGGAAATCTTGTAATAACATCTAAAAAATATTCCATTCAATTTTTAATTGTATAAAGATCATCTATACCAACAATATATGCAAAATTTGTTTTAATTCATAATTGTTTTGCGATATTTAAAGTTTCTTTAATTTTTTCCATTGTTAGTTTTGACTTTAATGTATGCATTTTATCTCTTCTAGATTTGGTCATCTACTATAACTTACATCACATGTATCCAGCTGTAAATCTTCTATATTAGCAATTATATTTTCTTGAAATTGTAATTTATTGTCTTTAATTATATAGTAAGAGTCATTTTCTGCACGTACAGGTAAAGCGAAATAAGTACTTCTTTTATTTGAACTATTTAGATTGGCAATAAATCTAGATCTGAAACCAACGCGAACCTCTTTATTTGGTAAACATACTCAAGTAAGATTAAAATCAATATAAATTACATCTGAGATAGGTACATTAAATTTCTCTGCTAGTTTTTGTAATTCAGAAAATGAATTTATAATTTTTACATTATTTGTAGTTAATAAAGAATTGTTATTATTTTCAGTATTATTTAAAAATACTCTTTCAATTCTAATTTTTGTAGCCTCAATTTGTATAGAATCATATCTGTCACTTAAAGACAGTCTATTTTCATCCTTAATAGTTAAAGAAGGTTTTAACTGTATCATTTTTTTAAAAGTAAAAAATTTTATAAAATATAATTGGATTATCATAAAATAACATCTATTGTCAAGTCTAATTTTTATATCTATTTTTACCTTAGAAATTATATATTATTTTTGACTTATTAAAGAGCAAGCTTGACTCCAGCCTACCCAAGGTTCGAGAAATTCTTTTTGATTAAAGGTAAAAAAGTTATTATTTAACATAGATATTTTTCTTTCATTTTTCATCTCCACCTTCGTGAGGACACAATACCATTAAGTTAAGAATTTAAAAAAATTTTCTATATTTGAGTTTATGAATTTTTTGGTAAAAATGAAAATTTTAGCATGAAATTTACTTAAAGTTGTTTTATTTAAATACTAATCCCCTTACCCCAAATTTTTTTTGTGATTTAAAAACAATAAAAATGTAATATTTTTTAAAACGTATATTTTTTAGTTCGTTTGTAGTAATTTACTTGTTTTAAAGAAGTTATACTCTTTCGTTCAATACATCTTCCTTTTCTATACAGTACAGGATTCATTTTAATTGTTTGTTTAAAAAATTTTTTTCTATTTCATTGAGATGGTCGGCATGAAATCAAATTCAAAAAATTTGCCTTTTTTTGAATTTTATATATAATATGGCTTAAATTATTTATAATTTTAAAATTATTTTTGTATGACAATAATGACTTCAAATCTAGAGAATAACAAAAATACAGTTTGAGAAAATAAAAACATATTTTCTACAAAAGAATTTTTAAAAATTATACAGGATATAGTAAACAAAAAAACTATTAATGCGAAAAACTTAGAACAAAACAAAGATTTTATTATAGAATTATTAAATTATTCAATAGAAATATTTAAAAGTAATCCAAGTCAAAAACTCATTAAATGAATAGATAAATTTTTATATTATATTCAATCAATTTTTGATTCTATACAATCTAAAAACAGGACTGATACTATTTTTTGAAAAGTAAAACAAAAAATTGCAGCAATACTTACAGCCTGAACAATCTTAATGTCCTGAGCTGGCAGTAAAGCTATCGCACAAGAATCAAAATATATATGACCAGATACAGATACAAAAAAATATGAAGAAATTACATCTACTACTCAATCACTTCCAGAATATATCGAAATATGATGAAAACAAGTAAAAGTAACTTATGAGGCGGATAGTGGGAATGTGGGGAATGATGGTAATAATCGACAACCATCAGAAAAACTAAATATCCCTATAGATCCAAAAGATATAGTATCAACTGAAAATTTTTTTAAGATTTCAAAATTAGATACTACTAGAACTGCTGACTTTACCAAACTTACTCTAGACCAACAAAAAATGATTTTAAAAACATTTAGTTATTGATTAAAGGGCGAGAACTTAAAAGTAAAACTTAATGAACAAGACATTCAAAGATTATGAAAATTTCTTGTAATGTTTTATACAATATTAAATGACAACAAGGAATATTTGAAATGAAATAAGACAAAATTTAAAATATGATTATGAAC
Organism: uncultured Candidatus Peribacteria bacterium; assembly: GCA_964446905.1. GTDB lineage: Bacteria > Patescibacteriota > Gracilibacteria > BD1-5 > UBA2023 > CAYRGR01. Next base: position 3,605 of record CAYUQQ010000044.1, on the reverse strand, counting down.
AGCAGGCTATAAAATTAAAGAATTAATACCAAATGAAATTTGAACATTCTTTTTTGATTATTGATGACAAATAGAAAAATGAATTAGTCAGCTTTTAGATACCAAATCAAAAGATTTAGATACCAAATCAAAAGATTTAGATACCAAATCAAAAGATTTAGATACACAAAAAAAATCAATACAAGAAAATATTGATAGAATACAAAAAATAATAGACACTTTAAATAATATAAAAAATTAATTATTATATGACAGATAAATTTTGAGAAATAAAAAATATTTCTTCAATAGGAGATAAAAACAATAACTGAACTAAAGTAGATGACCTACTTGATGATAGAAATAGTGACTTAAAATTAACTAAAAAAGAAAGTAGATTCTTATAAAGAAGCAAGAAGAAGATTTATTGCTGAATTAAATGAACTTATTTTGATTGACTTAGCGGTGGCTATTTGATGAGACATTAAGATACTCAAAGAAAAATATTTAGTTTATTATAGGGATCCTTAAATGTTTCGGACAGCAATGCCCCAGCCCCTCTCCATAAAATCGAGAGGGGAGCGATAGTTTTTGCAAATATTTTCTTCTATATTTCATTGTTGAGATGGTTGATATGAAAAAATTCAAAAAATTTGCCTTTTTTTGAATTTTATATATAATATGGCTATAAATTATTTATAATTTTAAAATTATTTTTGTATGACAAAAACACCTACATCTTTTATTTCAAATTGAAAAGAAAAACCTACCAAAAAACCTGCAAAAAAACCAAAAAATGAAAAATATTTATCAATTATCAATGAATGTAAAATAAGAACTATCAGCATTTTGACAGTATTATGAATCTGACTTTCTGCAAATACTTGAGATTCAAAAGAATTACCAAAATTTAAATGACTTACAGTAAATCCTACAAAACAAGAACAAATTTCTCAAATTCCTAGTAGTTTACCAGATACTATTGAAATATGATGAAGACAAGTAAAAGTGACTTATGAAGCAGATGGTGGGAATATAAGGAGTGATGCAATAGAATCTTGATCAAAAGCAACTCAAGAAGAATTGTTTACTTTAGGAGAGTTTAATAATATATATAAAAAAAGATGGGATACTATCTCTCCGGAAGAACAAAAAAAAGTATTATATTATTTTAATATTTGAAAACAAAATAATCTTAGTAAAGAGAAAATTGTAGATCTTGCTCAATATCTTGTATCATATTTCTATTATATTCAAAATTCAATTAATTATATAAAAAATCCAATTTGAGAATATAACTGATGACCAAGCAAAAAAGGTTTATGAAAAAAAATTGAGAGAATAATATCTGTAGGAACTATTTTTAGTGAAAAATGATTAGAGTTTGATAATATAATAAAACAACAATCATTA
>CAYUQQ010000044.1:1445-2113 GCA_964446905.1 uncultured Candidatus Peribacteria bacterium | reverse complement strand
GATACATTAAAAAAATGAGAAGATACATTAAAAAAATGAGAAGATACATTAAAAAAATGAGAAGATACATTAAAAATATTAAATGAAACTCTCACAATTTTAAATCAAATACAAAAAAGCTTTTAAAAATTAAAAACAAAAAATGGCAGAAAAACAAAATTGAAATAGTCTAGAACAAAAAGTACAAGCATCTTGATGAGATAAGAATAAAAATAAAACTATTCTTGATGAAATGATTTTGTCTGCAAAAGAGGATTGAAAAATAACAAGTGAAGAGCAAAAAGAACTTTTATCAAAATTTGATTCAGAAAATAATAATTTAGAAGAGATATATAAATTAGAAAAAGATAATACAATAAATAAAACAGGAGAAGAAATAAATAAAATGAGATTTTATTTAGATTTACTTAAAAAATATGATCAAGTAGAGATTAAAAAATGAGAGTGGTTTGATAAATATTTAGCTATGGTATATGATTTGGATAATAATAGACAAAATAAAGTTTTTAATATTATTAAAACAATATCTATTTTTTGAAAAAATGATGAAGATTTAATAAATGATTTTGATAAATCAAAAAGTTGATTAGATGAAATTAATAATATCGAAGAATTTATTGATGATTTTGAAATATATGATATTAAAACAAGAGAAGATAAACAAAAAT
>CAYUQQ010000044.1:0-1345 GCA_964446905.1 uncultured Candidatus Peribacteria bacterium | reverse complement strand
GAGATATAGATAAACAAAAATGAGATATAGATAAACAAAAATGAGATATAGATAAACAAAAATGAGATATAGATAAGGCTATTATAAATATTGAACAAAAATTCAAAGATTTTTGATTAAATGAAGAATTTAAAGATGAACTTGAAAAACTTAAAAAATTAAATTGAAAAGAGCAACAAGAAGTTGCAAAAAAATTACTTAATAAAATAAAAGAAAAGGTTTTAGATCCAAAAACTCCTGAAAAAGAAAAAATAAAATATCAAGAAGTTTTAAAATTTACTGCGGTAGAATTCCATAAAACTTGACTTGTAAATGATAAAGATTATGCCGAGATAATGGCTATTTTACCAAAAGAAAAAGTAATTAAATGATGACTTAGTAATGATACAAAAAAGTTTTTGGAAGATTGAAAATTTCAACAAATCACATGAACAGATTCATTTATAAAAACTGAATGAAAATTTTATGAAACTGTTACTTTTGCTAAAAATTGAGTTGCAAAAGCAAGTTTATCATCAAAAACATCTCCATATTCTGAACAATTAAAACAAGATGTTATTCTCCCACCAGATTTAAATAAAATTAAAGAAAATATAATTGATACTGAAAATAAACTTAAAAAAATAGATGAATATTTAAAGAAAATCGATCAAATAAAAACAAAATCAGAACAAGATAGATCTGAAGATGAAAAACAAGTTTTACTATATGAAACGTCTTTAAAAGAAAAGTATAATGATCTAGAAAAAAGATTTAGTAAATTAGTTTTATTAAAAGAAGATGCTATTAAACAAAAAGAATTTTATATTAAAAATCTCAAAGTTGTAGAATATCAAAAAGAATTAGCAAGAAATAAAATAGAAATATTGGATAAACTAAAACTTACTTCTATTTTTTCTCAAGAAAATTTAGATACAATAATAAATCAAATTCAGACAAATGAAGTTTTTGAAAAAATATTATTTAAAGAAATACCTTGATTTGTAATTGATTTTTCAAATAATCACAAAGAACAAACAGAAAATTATCTTAGAATATTGATATCTAAAATTTTAAAAGAAGATAATGTAAATAATGTTTTTAGTCCATGAACAAATGAATATAAACCTACTCTTACAATAGATAAAATTATTTCAAATTTATCTAATAATGAACCAAAAGTGCTAGATTTATGAGAATTAAAGATCGAGTCAATAAAACAAAGATTAGCTAGCAAAAATAATTCCACAGACAAAAATATTTAATAAAACTTTGAAATTAAAATTATTTTCTTGGGAGGGTATGGTGAGTATAAAACAAACTGTGTAAATGAGATTTTTTAATAGGAATTGAGATAGAATATTTT
>CAYUQQ010000043.1:0-7785 GCA_964446905.1 uncultured Candidatus Peribacteria bacterium | reverse complement strand
AATTAATCGACGGTCGTACGTAGGGAGAACTAGTTTATTTTAATGATTTTTTCAATCAAAAAATTCTTTAAGTTTTCGTAAAATCGTTGATCAATTTGATTTTTAATATAATATTGAAAATAAAACTTTAATGAAGATTTTTTTTATTTGGTAAATTAAATTCGAAGTTTTCGTTATCAGATAATTGTTGACATAATTTTCTTAAATCATTATTATTTGGATCAAATTTAAAATATTCATTAAAAACTTTTTTTAATAATTTTTTATTAGAGGTTTCAAGACAAAAATGTATTAAATTATTAATATTATTAGTATTGTTAGTGTTTAATAAAAAAAATTGTTCAAACATTTTATGTGCAGAATTTTGATCATTTTTCATATAGTATAAAAATCCTAAATCTATATATATTTCTTCATATTTTGAGTCTATTTCTAGTGCTTTCATATAATACTTAATAGATTCTTCGAATTTTTTTTGTATAGCAAATATTTTTCATAAATTTAAATATCATACTTTATTTTTATTGTCTATACTTATTAAATTTTGATAACATTTTTCTGCTTTCTCAAAATCTTCAATAATAGTATATATATTTCATAAATATAAATATGAATCTGGCATGTTTGAATTTATTTTTAATGTTTGATTATAAAAAAATATAGACTGATTATAATCTTTTAAAATAAAAAAAATTTTTCATAATTCAGATAATGCGTAAATATCATTATTATCATTTTCTAACATTTTTATAAAAATATTTAATGCTTTATCTATATCTCATTTTAAAAGATGAATATCTCATATTTTTTGAGCTATAAATTTATTATAAGGATTTATTTTTATAATTTCATAAGATAATTTTAATGCAAGATCTAATTTTGAATTTTTAATATATGTATCAACTAAATGAAAAAAAATATCAACATTAGTTGGTTCTTTTGTTAAAGCATCTTCAAAACATTTTTCTGCTTTTTTAAATTCATTTTGCTTTTCAAAAACCAAACCCTTTTCAAATTCGTTATTTTTTTTAAAAATATTATCAATTTTTGAAGCACTTCATATATCAACTAATATTTTTTTTGAAGAAGATTTAGTTTTTTTTGAGGAGTTTCTTTTCATTCTTTAATTAAGTTTTTAGTTATCATAATAAATTTAAATTATAGATAAATGAATTACTGAAAAATTTTAAATTTAATTTTTTTTTACTTTTTATATATCTTAATTAATTATTTATATTTAAATAGATCTGGTTTTATTTTTTTTAATCCAAAAACTATTTAAATCATATCAAGATTCGTTGACACAATACTTTCAATTAAGCTTGTTTGAGTATAAAATAATATATACTAAAAACGAATTGATCGACGTTCGTACGGAGCGCAAACTAGTCTATTTTAATGATTTTTTTAAAAATAAAAAACTTAAAATCAAATCTGATTTGGTATAATCTAAATATTTATTTAAGACTGTATAAATATATAATAAATAAAATATATTAAAGTCAAATTTTTAATTTTATTAAAAATATATTTAAATTATATGTCTTAAAAAATCATCTTCAAATCTTATTATATCATCTTCTTCAAGATAATCTCAAATTTGACTTTCTATAATATTTAAATCATAATTTTTGGCATTTTCTAATCTATGTTTAGTTTTAACTGGAATAAAAATACTTTCTCATGTTTTTAATATTTTTTTCTTATCTCAAATAATTATATTTGCTATGCCATTTACTACTACCCAATGTTCACTTCTATGATTATGTAATTGTAATGATATTTTTTTTCATGGTAATACCGTAATTCTTTTTGTTTTATAATTTTTTCATTCATCAATTATTGTATAACTTCACCAGGGCCTATATATTGTATTTCAAAAATTAATTAAATTTGATCATTTTCATTTTAAAATATCTACAATATTTTTTACTTTTTGAGTTTGTCATTTATTACTTATTAAAAGCGAATCTTTTGTATCTACTATAATTAGATTTTTTAATCATATTATGACAATTTTTTTATTTTTTACTTCAGATAATACTAGATTATTTTCTCATTCTTGTTCCATTAAATTTAAATTTTTATATTTAGTTAATTTAATATATTCATCTATAGAATCAAAGCTTCATAAATCATTCCAATAAGTATTTAATGGCATTAAAAATATATTTTTTGAGTATTCCAAAAGTCAATAATCTATAGAAATATCCGGTATTTTATTAAAAATATCTTCTATATTTTTTCATTCTTTAAATATTTTATAATAATTTGGATTATTTATTTTTAATTCTTCCCAAAATATCTTATTAGAAAATAAAAATATTCATCAATTCCAAAAATATCATTTTTTAATATATTTTTCTGCAGTTTTTTTGTCTGGTTTTTCTTTAAATTCTTTTACTTTTGCTGGATAATTATTGTTATTTTCAGTTGATATATATCAGTATCAAGTGTTTGGTTCAGTTGGTTTTATACCAAAAGTAATAATATGATTTTTAGCAGTTTTAATACAATTTAATACTATTTTTTTAAATTTATTTTCATTTTTAATTATATGATCTGATGATAAAATTAATCAAAAATCATTATCTTTTTTTATTTTACTCATTCAAAAAGTAATCGCTCAAAGTGTGTTTTTTGCAATTGGTTCGATAAGTATTTGAGATTCTTTTATTTTAATTCATAATTCTCAAATTTGAGTAAGACAATGGAATTTATAATCCTTATTTGTTATAATAAAAATATTTGAAACTCAAGAAATATTTATAGCTCTTAAAATACATTTTTGAAATAATGAAACATTATTTAATTCTTCTAATTTAATAAATTGTTTTGGATAAAATTTTCTAGATAATGGCCAAAGACGAGTACCACTTCATCAAGCAAGTATTATTGAATTTATTTGCATAATTAAATTATTAAAGTTTTAAAATATGTTTATTTTCTAATAATTTTAAGTAATTCTTTTGTTTTTGTTTCAAGTAAAGTTTTATTATTAGCTTCTATATTTAATCTTAAAAGAGGTTCATTTGAAGATGGTCTTACATTAAACCAAAAATCTTTAAATTTTACAGTAAGACCATCAAGCTCATCTTGAATTCAATTTGAATAAATATTTTTAAGTTCTTTAATTTTTAATTCTATATTTTGTACTTTTGAATTAGTTTCATCTATAGAAAAATATTTATCAAATTTCTTTCTTAGATCTGAGGCCTTTTTGTTTGATTTTGAAATAAGTTCTAAAATTATAATAAAAGCAATAACTCAGCTATCAGCATTCCAATTTTTACGAAAATAATAATGTCCAGAATGTTCTCATCCAAAAATTATATCCTTATCTTTTAACATTCTTTCTTTAATATAAACATGTCATACTTTCTCTTTTATTCAAATTCAATTATTTTGTTTAATTATTTCTGGAACTATATTTCAACAAATAGCATTATAAACTATTTTTTTTCCAGGATTTTTTTCTAAAATTAATTTTGATATCATTGCTGTTGTAATTGTACCATTCCACATTTTACCGGTCTCATCACAAATATACATTCTATCAGCATCTCAATCAAAAGCCACTCATAAATCTGCTTTAATTTTTATAACTTTTTTTATTAAATCTTGTACATTTTCTTTTTCTATAGGACTTGGATGATGATTTGGAAAATTTCAATCTGGTTTAAAATACATTGGTATAAGTTTAAATCAAACTTTGGAAGCTAATTTTTTCATAAAAATTCATGCTACTCAATTACCAGCATCTGCAACAATTGTTAAAGGTTTAATATTTTTAATATTTATAAATGAAATTATATGATTTACAAAATCATCAGAAATATCTTTTTTACTATAAATTCATTTTTGTATTTTTTTATTTTTCCAATTAAAAAAATATGTTTTAATTTTTTTTCAAAAATTTTTCATATTAACAGGAATAGCATTTTTAAAACAAGCCTTAAGTCAATTATATTCTTTTGGATTATGACTTGCAGTAATCATTAATCATACATCAATTTCATTATAATATCCAGATGCAAAATAAATCATATCAGTTGAACAAGTACCAATATCTATTACATTTTTACCAGCATCAATTATTCAATGTATTAAGGCTTTTTTTAAAGATTTGGTTGAAAGTCTTGTATCTCATCAAATTATAAAATTTTTTGAGTTTTTAATTAAATCAGCAAAAGCAAATCATAATTTATAATAAAATTCTTCATCTATATCTATATTATAGACTCATCGTATATCATAAGATTTATCAATAACATAAGAATTCATAAAAATTAATTTATTTTAAATAAAACTAACCATCAATGTGATATATTATTAGTAAAAAAATTTGCTAATTCTTTTTCATTTTTAGGAATATTTGTTTTTAAATAGTTTAAATAAGGTTTTAAATAAGTATAATTAGAATCAGTAATTTTATTTTCTTGCATTAATTTAAGGATATGATTATAGCAATTAAATAATTTTTCTTTTCTATTTATAACATTTCAATTTTCATAGGATTCATAATTTACTCATGCTTTATATAAATAATCTTTTTCATTTAAATTTTCTTCAAGTGCAATTTTAAGGCAAATACTATCTGTTTGTATTAATTGAAGCTTAGAACTTTTAAAAGTTTTTAAAAGATTTTCAAACCTTTTTGTTAAATCATGACGAGGATCTTTATCTATAGTTGCAGCATTTAAATCTACCAATAAATATTTTAATCACATTTTTTTCATTCTTTCTATTGTAACATCTGGATTTTTATCATAAAAATATTTATCAAATTGAAATATTAAACTATCATCATAATATCGAGTTCTATTATTTGATATAAAATAAGTTAAAAATGTACCTATCCTATAAATTCAAGAATTATTTTGTAAATTAGAAGAAGGATAAAGAATTTCTTTATATAATTTATTTAAAATTATTTTAGATTCTGTTTTAATTGTAAATGCAATTTGATTTGAATTAATAATTTCATTTAAAATTAAAAATAAATTTTCAATAGTAGGTTTATTTCATAAATTATCGTTAATAATTTTTTTAAGTTCATTATTTTTAATATTAGTAATTATGTTATTATATAATTTATCTTGATCAGATATATTTAAGTGTGATAAAATATTAAAATAATCACTATGACTATTAAAAATAGCTTCTTCTTGATTAAGAAATCATGCTTTAAATTCTTTAAAAGAGGCTCAGGCTAAGTTATTAAATCAATGAGGATAAGAAGAATTTAAAAAATATAAACTTATAATAAATAATAAAGATGCACTTCATATAAATTTAAAAAAGTTATTTTTAAATAATTTTTCTATTTCTTCTTCCTCTTCTTTTTTGTCCTTTTTTAATTCTTTTTTAATTTCTTCTTCTGCTTTTTTTATTAAATAAAATCATCAACAAAAAATCATTATAATAAACAAAAAATACATTGCTATTCAATACCACACAATTCCAAAAGCAGAAATTATAAATAAAAATGTGTAAGTAGTTGATAAAACTAAATTTAATTTAAAAATTTGACTAATTTTATCATTTTTTAATCAATATAAAAAATATATTAATGGTAAAAGTAAAATTCAAAGTATAACAATATATCAATTAGGTAAAATTATTTTACTAAAAAAATTAGTAATTATATTTGATGAAATAGGAAAAATAAAATATAAAAACTCAAATAATATAAATAATAAAATTCAAATAATTAAGAAATTATTTTTAAAATTTAAAAATATAAAAACTATAGGTATTAAAGCTAAAAATATATATGTAATTTCTGTATATTCTCATGGTTGGTTTGATTGTAATGTTAAATTAATAGGTAATTTTAAATAATTATTTATACCGTTTTCATATCAAAAATATCTTCATAAATCTTCATTTGTAGTTTTTCCACTAGAAGACATCGATTCTGTTTTAAATTTTTTTTCTATTTCTTCTAATATATTTTTATTATAGATTTTACTATAATCTGTAAAATTATTAATTTGTTTTCAATTTAAAATTCAAGATATACTTATTTTAAAATCATTTTCAATAATATTTTTAACAAATAAAGGTAAACAAAAAGTAAATATTCATAATAAAAAAATTATACTTAATAAAAAGGTTTTTTTAATTGATTCTGATTTATATTTGAAAAATATATAAATTAATAAAAATATAAAAATTCAAACACAAATTAACCATACTGAATTAATAAAGTCAATATTTTCTTTAGGATAATTTACGTTTAAAAAATCCCATAATTTAAATTTTGTAAATATTCATATAAATAAAGTAAAAAATGCTAAAAATCAAGATAATCATATATTAATATAAGCAATAACTCAAATAAAAGCTAATATTAACATTAAAGTAGTTAATTTAATAGAAAAAGCCAATCACACAATGATTCATAATATAAAAAAATATATTAAATACTCTTTTTTGTTAAATAATTCTAAATTTCATCATAATTTAAAAATAGAATTAAACTTAGTAAAAAAAATATTATTTGTATTTACAATATTTTTTTCTTTATCTTCAATGTAATCATTTTCGTATCAAATATATTTTAAAGAAAGATAGATTAAAATAAATATTCATATAATACTTATAAAAAATAATCATGGATCCAATTTCATATCTTTTGCTTGTTGAAATATAATCATTGGCATACTATAAATTATTGCTGCTCATAATAATGGTATATTTAAAAAAATTTTTTTATTACTTTTAAATAAATAAGATAAAGTTGTTATTATACAAATAATAGTAAGAATTCATCATAATTGATTTAAAAAAAATGCTTGAGGCGCAGAATGAAACATATATCAAATACCTGTTAAGGTTTGCCAAGTTGTTAATCAAATTCATTCTATAATTTTTCAAGAATTAGCCATTATTTGAGGAATGTTCATATATGCTCATAAATCATCCCATCAAATAGGCATTGGTCTTACTACATTTATTAAATTTACTCAAATTAAAAAATTAATAAAAATAAATAAAAATTCAGTAGAAAGTAAATATAAATTAATTTGCTCAAATAGATCTCATTTTAAATTATGGTTTGGTAATTCTATCTTAAATGTATATAAATTAATAAAATTATTTATAAGTTCTTTAAATGAAAATCATATAAAACATCATAATATAATTAAAACTGACCAAAAATTATAAAATCATAATATTCATGCTATAGTTAGAGTTATTAAGAAAAAACCAAATCATAATCATAATGATATATTAAATTTAAATATATTATTTTCTTTTTCAAATCAATTAATATAAGATAATATTTTTTCGGCAAAACTATATGAAATAATTGTAATTAAAAAAGGTAAGATTAAATAAAAAATAATTTTAAAAAACAATTGTAATGCTCATTGTCATCATCAAGATATTTCAAAAAATATAAAACACAAAACTAATAATTGTAAAATACAAAATCATATAATTTGCAATAAAGAAAAAGATAATTTATTTTTTGAAAATTTAATTGTTATAAATTTATAAATTCAATAAATTATTATTATAGAAATTAAATACGATAAATAATTGTTAAAACTTTCTTTATGTAGTCATGCTTCATAATATTTATATATAACTAAATAAGATATAAGTATAAGTCACAATGTTTTTAATAAATATCACATTTTTATTTAATTAAAGATAAAATTTTTTTGTAATTATATATAAATTTATTTTCTTTCAAATTTAATTTATAGATATATAATTAAAAATAGCAATATATTTATACTTTAAAAAAAGTATTTAAATATATAATAATAT
>CAYUQQ010000042.1:0-7903 GCA_964446905.1 uncultured Candidatus Peribacteria bacterium | reverse complement strand
TGAGTAAATATAAAAATATCGAAGATTTATCAAATACTATTTTGCTATTTAATAATAAAAAATATTACCTTATAATAAATCCTCTTACCAAAATTATTTTTAATAAAAATATTTTAAATGAAATAAATAATAAAGACAATTTTTTAAATTATGTCTGAAAAGATTTATATTTTTATAAAGAAAATGATTTTGATAATATTTTTACTCAAATTAAAAATAAGTCTATAGATTTAACTTATAATTATAAAGAAAAAGATGATAAAATTTTTGAAATTTATTCATGGATAATAAAAAATATAAAATATGATAGTTTAAGTAGTGATTTTATAGAAAGCAAGATTACCGAACAATATTATTTATCAAAAGTAGATAATTATGTATTTACTTGAATTTGAGCATTTAAAAATAAAAATACTGTATGTGATTGATTTACAAAATTATTTTTATATATGTTGTATTTTGCTTGAATTGAAGATGTAAAAATAGAAATGTGAAATATAAATATTTGAAATAATAAAAATATTAATCATGTATGGATAAAAATATGAAATTATTATTATGATCCTACATGGGATATAAATAATCAAAATCAATTTAAATGGTATAAATTAAATCAAGAAGAATTTTATGAAAATAGAATAAATTATCTTTAAAAATAAATTTAAAAAAATAGAGTTGCATTTAATTTTTAAAAATTATATAATATTAAAAATTAAAAAAATAAATTATTATTTAATTTTATTTAAATATGACAATTCAATTAACTGAAGCAATGAAAAAATGTGTTTGTGGTTTTGATATAAAAAATGATAAACCGAATCTTTCTTTTAAAGTAAAACAAGCAGTTTTAGAAACTTGAAATATGGTAACTAAAATAATTTGTTATAGCGGAAAAAAGGAAAAATGTATTTATTTGAAAAAAGAAAATAATAAACCTTATTGTAATTATAATAAATAAATATTTTACTTTTAATATATTTAATGAGAATTGAGATTTGATTTTTTTTAATTTAAAAAACTATTTAAACTAGATTTTATTGCCATAATATGATCCATTAATTTTTTAAGTATATATTTTAATTTATTATAAATAAAAATAAGATAATTTAAATTAAATTTGACTTAAACAATTTTAATTTATTATATTATATATATTTTTTTAATGTAAAATTATGATTACAAAAATAAGTAATCTTGATTTAAATTTAGGAATGAATGAGGAAGATATTATATCTACAGAAAATCCTTTTTTAATAGCATTATTTGAGAAATTTTGAGTGAAAACACCAGATTGAAAAATAATTTTAAAAATCAATGATGTTAAAAATTTAACACAATCAGAAATAAATTCTATATTATCTTAAATTAATATTAATAATTTTTATTTTATGGAAAAAAATGATGTTTTATTGAATGATTTATTTAATTGAAAAAAACAAAATTTAAATAAAAAAACAATGGTGGATAATTTTTGTTTTAATCCTGAAAATACTATTAAATTAACAAAAGAAGAAATTGCAGAAATTTTTAATGACAATATAAATCCTGAAAAATACTATTAAATTAACAAAAAAAGAAATGGAAGAAATTTTAACAAGAACATAATTTTTATATTAATATTTATTTTTTATAATAATATGATAGAAAACAAAATTAATTGTCCTAAATGTAAAACAGAAATTAATTTAGATGAAATAGCTCGTAATAAATATAATGAAGAACTTAAAAAAAATGAAGAAAAATTACAAGAAGAATATATAAAAAAAGAGGAAGAGATGAAAGAAGTGTATCGTAAAAAAGCTTATGAGTGGGCAGAAAAAAAAATAGAAGAAAAAATGAAAGAAAAAGACGTAGAAACAAAAGATTTAAAAGAACAATTAAATGAAATAAAAGAAAAAAGAGAAGAAGATAAAAAAAGAGAATTAGAGTTAATGAAACAAAAAAGAGAATTAGAAAATAAAACAAAAGACTTGGAAATTGAAAATGCTCGCAAATTGAATGAAGAGCGTAAAAAAATACAAGAAGAATTAGAAAAATCTCAAAAAATATTTTTTGAAGAAAAATTAAAAATAATGCAAGATGATTTTAGAAAAAAAGAATCTGAAAAAGATAAACAATTGGAAAATTTAAAAAAATCTTTGGATGAAGCAAATAGAAAGGCTACTCAATGATCACAGCAAATTCAAGGTGAAATTTTGGAAAATGAACTTAAAAATATTTTAATTAAAAATTTTCCTGAAGATATTATAGAAGATGTGCCTACTTGAATAAAATGAGCTGATCTTATTCAAATTGTTAAAAATAATAAATGACAAAATGTTGGTATAATTTTATGGGAATCAAAAAATACAAAAGCATGGTCTGAATCTTGGATTAAAAAATTAAAAGATGATAGGATAATAGCAAAAGCAGATATTTGTGTCATTGTAAGCAGTGTAGTTCCCGAAGAAATTAAACATTTTGGTTTAATAAAAGATATTTGGGTTTGTGAATTTCCTTATTTTTTGGCTCTTACTGTAGCTATTAGAGATAAATTATTATCTCTTTATCAAGTTTCAAATTCACTTGTAGGTAAAGAAGAAAAAATGGAATTACTTTATAGTTATTTATCTAGTCAAGATTTTAAATGAAAAATAGAAAATATTATTGATGCCTTTAAATCAATGAAAGAAGATCTAGAAAGTGAAAAAAGATCTATGTCTCGTATTTGGTCAAAAAGAGAAAAAGAATTAGAAAGAATTATAAACAATACAAGTTATTTATATTGAGATATGCAATGAATAATGTGAAATGCTCTGGGTAAAATTAAATATTTAGAATTAGATAGTTGAGAAAAATGAAATGAATAATTTATTTTTTAATTTAAATTAAAAATGATAGAACGTCCTTCAAAAAATGAATATTATATAAATATAGCAAAAGAAATTGCATCTAGATCTACTTGTGTAAGAGCTCATCATTGAGTAGTTATAGTAAGAGATGATCAAATTATATCTACTTGATATAATTGAGCTCCAAGAAACACAAAAGATTGTATACAGAGAAATAATTGTCTTAGAAATATTTTAAATATTCCTTCTTGAGAAAGGTATGAACTTTGTAGAAGTATACATGCAGAACAAAACTCTATAATAAATGCTGCAAGAGCTTGAGTAAGTTTATTTTGATGAAAAATGTATATTTATTCTTTAAGAATAAATCAAAATAATGAATATGAAAAAATTAATTCTCTTCCTTGTTTTATTTGTAAAAAAATGATAGTTAATGCTTGAATTACAGAATTTATTTCTGCACAAAAAGATTGAACTATAAAAATTTTTTATATAAAAGACTGGATAGAAGAATGGCAAGAAAAAGATTTGATAGATGATGCTGATAAATATTGAACAATAACCATAAATAAAAAATAATTTAATATTTTAAAATTTTTTTATGAATAAATTAATTCTTGCATTTGCTGGGGAAATGTGATGCGGTAAATGAACAGCTGTAAATTATTTGGTAAAAAAATATGGATGAATTTCATATAAATTTTCTCAAATATTAAGAGACTTATTAGACAGACTTTATTGAGAACAAAGTAGAGAAAAGTTACAAAAAATTTCTACAATTATAAGAGAAGAATTTTGAGAAGATTTATTATCAAAAGCTATTTATTTTGATTTAAAAAATTCAGATAATTCTTTTATAATTTTAGATTGAGTTCGTAGGAAAAGTGATATTGAAATTTTGCAAACATTACCTTATTTTAAACTTATTTATATTGATGTGGATTTAAATACTAGATTTGATAGGATAAAAATAAGATGAGAAAATACAGATGATCTTACAAAAACTTTTGAACAATTTAAGTTAGAACAAAAATGTGAAACTGAATTACAAATAGTATGACTAAAAAAATATGCAAATTATATTATTGATAATAATTGAGAATTGGAAAATCTTTATAAAACATTAAACGATATTTTATTTTCTTTAAGTAGTTAATATTTATCAGATCTTAATTTTTATTATATCCAAGTAAATTTAGTTTTTTTAAATTTAAAATTCTTTATTAATTTATATTATGTTATAACCAAAGTTGGAATCGATTAATCTGATTTTGGTTTAATTATTTATTAAATAATTATTTTAAGTGTATTTAAAATATAATTTTATGATATGAATTTAAATTTAAAAAATTATTTGACTTTATATATAAATATATATACTAAGTATATAAATTGTTTATTTTTAAATTTAAAATTATGTTAACTTTAAAACAACAAAAAACACTCGATGCAATTACAGATTTTATTTCAAAGTATTGAGAATCTCCTACTCTTGAAGAATTACAAAAAATATTAAATATTAAAAATAAAAGAAGTGTTGTACAATTTTTAGAATATTTAGATCAAAAATGATTTATTAATAAGGGTAGGGGATACAGATCTATTAAGCTTTGAGATAGAATTATTGGTTCACAATTAGCTATACCTATACCTATTTTGGGTATTGCAAATGCGGGTAAGCCTTTGGTTTATGCAGAAGAAAAAGATCAAGGATATCTTCATATATCAAAAAATATTATAAAGTGAGATATAAAAAAATATTTTTGTGTAAAAATAGAAGGTAATTCAATGAACAAATTTTGTATAGACAATAAATATATACAAGATAATTCTACAGTTCTTGTAGACTCATCTCAAAAATGGCAATCTGGCAGCAATGATGCTTATCTTTGTATAGTTAATGGTTTTGCCACAATTAAAAAAATAAAAAAAGATTGAGCTTATGTATATCTACTTCCAGAATCTGATGATCCAAAAAATCAACCAATAATTTTAACTCAAGATGATTCTGTAGAGATTAATGGTAAAGTTATAAATGTATTTAATTTTAATTAATTTGTAAAAATTTAATTCCCAAAATTTTTCTATAAAATAAAAAAGTAGATTAATAATTTTGGCATAATAGCAAAAGAGGTGGTTAAATTAAGAAGCATTGTTTATAATAAAGCCAAATAATTTTTAATTTTTTTATGGAAGTTATCGAAATTGAAATAATACTTATTTCTTTATTTTATTGAGATAATTTAGATATGAGATTTTAAAACGTATAACAAATGTTTTTATATGCTTAAACAAAATTAAAAGATGCTTATATGTAGAATAGGTTAGTTTATTTTAAAGCAAGAATAAAATTATATAAATGAAAACCAAATTTGATTAAGTATATTATTTTAAGCTTTTATAAATTTCCAATTTTTTAAAACCTATTGCTCAAACTGCAAAAAAAGCAATTAATAAGTCAATTAATGCCCATGGACTTATTAATAATGCAATTATAGTAATAATTCATAATTTTTTCCAAATTGAAATTTCTTTTGATTTACCAAAATATTTTTTTTGTTTTAAATTTAATTTATTTATAAAAAATCCAGAAAATACTAAAACTATAAAAAGTTTATAAAATACAAAACTAAAAATATATATAAAAATTCAAAATATTCCAAAAGGAATTCATATTACACTAATTAAAAGTAATAATATTATAAACGGAAGAATTCAATAGTATGCAATTCATAAAAAGAAACTTTTCCAATAATTTTTTTCAAGAATAATTGCAGTTTCTTTAAGTAATTTTTCAAAAGCAAAATATATAATAATTCAAAAAATTAAAAGAAATAAAAATCTATAAATTAAATATATTCAAATGAATCATAATACTTCTTTTTTAATACTTTTTTCTGTTTCAACTTTTTTTCAAAGTCATTTTTTTTCTAAAGTTTTAAATTTTTTTGTTCATAAAGTAATTCGCTCCAAAGCATTATTTTGTAATTTTGAATAATAAATAATATTTCATTTTATAATGGCCTTATTTCAAATATTAATTTGATCAACTCTAAATTCTACATTTCATCATATACTTCAATTTAAATTAAGATCTCATCAATTTATATAAGCATCTCATAAAACATCTCATTCAAATAATATATTTCATCAATTTATTATTAAATTTCAATCAATTTTAACATTTTTTTTAACTAAAATTTGTCATCAATTAATCATCAAATCTCATTTAATATTTCATTCTATAACAACATTTCATCCTATAATTCTTACATCATCTCATATATTAGAAGAAACATTAACCATTCATCATATAGCTCATAAATCTTGTCAAACCGCTCATTTTATATTTAGCATTCATCAAATTAAATACAAATCTTTGGAAATATCTTGAGAAATATTTACAATTCATCATATAGAATAATAATTATTATTTGAGACAAAAAATGATAAATCTTGTTCATTGCCATAATAACTTGATGCAGAAACTAGTGTAGGGATTAATAAAAATCCCAAAAGTAAAATAAATTTTTTCATAAATAAATAAAATTAAGAAATATTTTAAGTTCAGTTGAAAATATAAAATAAATTGTGTAAATGAAATTTTTTAATAGGAAATTTTAATTTATACTAGATCAGATTTGTTTTTTTATTTTTAAAAAACCATTAAAATAGATTAGCTCGCGTTTTCCAGTACGAAAATTAATCAATTCGTTTTTATTAGTATACACCTCAAGCAAATAATGTCGATCTTAATCATATTATCAATAAATATTTCTTTTAAGATCTATTATAATTAATTTATAATTAAATATATTGCTTCTATTATATTTAAACTATCTAAAAATCAAAAAATATTTATTTTGTGTTTTTTTATACTAGATCAGATTTGGTTTTGTTTTTTATTTTTAAAAAACCATTAAAATAGATTATAACCTGTTTTATAATTTATGTATGAATCAATTCGTTTTTTTAGTTATACACATTTTGTTGTTTTATGCTTTTTGCAAGTTATTTTAATATATTATTAATATTAATAATATCTATTCATTTATGATTTCATTCAAATTGTTTTTAAAGAGTAATTAAATAAAGTCAGGTCTCTTCTTTTATTTCAAAAAATGGTTTTATTTCTCTTTCAAATATTTGATTATTCGTTAAATCTAAACTAAAAGTTTTTTATTTCATTGTATCTAAAATTGCGAGGATGGTTAATAAATTGATAAAAAATTAAAACTGGCAAATATGTAATTAATTAGATATTTTATCTTTAGCAAGACGAAGAGAACGTGAACTCTCTTGAAAACTCGAACCATTATCAACTTGATTACTGTCTCTACGAAAGTATTTACAAAAAGCTTCATTGGATTTATCAAGAGAAGAAGACCAAACATCCTCTTCTCTACTTTCATACCTTAGGTTTCAATAAGTATCACGGAAACCTGCTAGAGAGAAACCAAATATTGCAATTGCGTTTCTAGAGTGTTCATTATCTGACTTTCAAGGTATAGCATTACATACTTCTTCCCATTCTGGATCGGTTAAACATTTCCATCAAGTTTGATTTTTTGTATGATCCATAGCTGCTTTCCATTTCCATAAAGTATCTCACTTACTATTTTTAGATATTCATTTATTTTTGTTTTCTGGAACTTCTTCATTTACTCTTTTAAATTCCTGTTTACCTAATTCAAAAGTATCAGAATGTACTATTATTGCTCTAGCTAATTTTAATTCTTCTTCATTATTTTTGTATCTTTTTTCTAATTTTAGTAAAACTTGTACAAGAGAATCCGATTCTGGTACTGTATGTCTAGAAAAATTTACAGAACTAGAGTTTTCTTGTTCAGCTATTTTTCAGATTATGTCTGCAATTATATCTTCTGCTTCTCTTTTTATTTTTTGTTGTTGAACAATTACTTCTTTTGCTAATTTAATTTTTTGATTTGCTTCTTCAATTTTATCTTGTTGTTTTTTTAATTCATAATTAGAATCTATATTAGTATGTTTCATAGGTAAAAAATTTTTAAATAAAATTAGTTTAGAATCAAAAATAGGAAAATTTAATCACA
>CAYUQQ010000041.1:2893-7956 GCA_964446905.1 uncultured Candidatus Peribacteria bacterium | reverse complement strand
AATAGAATTGATTGTACAAAAAAAAAGAAACTTAACAATCAATAAAATTTTTTACAAAAGCTATCGCTCCCCTCTCCATTTTATGGAGAGGGGCTGGGGGTGAGGAGTTTAGAAGTGTGGGGTTTGGGGGTGAGGAGCTTAATGGAGAGGTTTTTAGATGAGATGTTTTTTTATTTTTAAAAACATTTTAAATTAAACTAGGCTTCGCTACAGTGAAAGCGTCGAATAATTTTTTTAAGATACATGTATAAAAAAAGGGTCTGTAATTCATTAAATGATTTAAAGTTGATATAATTGTAAAAGTGAGTGGTTGGAATAGTTAATTTTGTTATACCTAAACTAAATTGATCGACGCTCATATTAAAGCACGAGCTAGTCTATTTTAAAGAATTTTTAAAGTCAAAATTTAGGAAAACCAAATTTGCTTAGATATATTAAGGACAGATAAAATTATTTTATTTTAAATCTATAAACTCAATCCCAATTTTTTTCTGGAGGATTAAGAATAAAATTATCACATCTTTCTATAAATTTAATTGAAGGAGTATCTCATATTTTTGTAAAAATATTTTTTGCCTGATCAAACTTCATTGCTCTATATAATTTTAAAGCTTCCGAATACAAATTAATCTTTTGTTGTTCTTCTAATCTTTTTATAAAATTTTGTGAAGGAATATCTCCTATTTGTTTAAATTCTAAAATAGCTTTTTCTAAATCATTATCTTTATAAAATTTTAAAGCATTTTTATAAATATCAATTTTTTCAATTTCAGATAAATTATTAAATCAAATAAGCTCATAAATTTTTATTGGCTCTATTTTTCATTTTACTGTAATCATATCTAATTCTCGAGTAATAAATTTATCTTTATCAATAAGTGTATTAAAAGTATTTTCACTAATAATAATATTTGTACCGTATTGTTTATTGATAGATTCTAATCTAGAAGCTAAATTTACAGTATCTCATAAAGCTGTATAGTCATATCTTTTAGAACATCAAAAATTTCAAATAACAGCAGGACCAGTATTTATACCAATTCTCATATCTATAACAGATTCTATTCATAATTTTTTTATTTCAGATCTCACTTTTTCTAATGCTTGTCTTTGTAATAATGCTGTATTACAGGCATAATCAGCATGATATTTATTATCAAGTGGAGCATTCCAAAAAGACATAATTGCATCTCATATAAATTTATCTATTGTTCATTTATTATTCAAAATAATTGATGACATTTCTTCAAAATATATATTTAAAATTTTGCCCAAATTATCTGGTGTTAATTTTTCACTTAAATCTGTAAATCAAGCTAAATCAGAAAAAAATACACTAATAATTTTTTCGCTTCATCATAATTTTAAATTGTCTATTCAAAGTTTTATAAGTTCATTTGCAACATCTTCTGATATATATTTTGAAAACATTCATTTAATCTCATCTTTTGATTGTTTTTCTTCAAAATACTTTTTTAAATAAATTATTAAATTAATAATTATATAAATAATAATTGCTGGAAAAATTTCTACAAAAATTCAAAAAAAGTAAAATAAAAATATAGTAACTAAAATAAAACTGATTAAAACTCAAAATGAATATAAAATTCATTTTAAAATATTAGTTATATTTAAAAGAATAAGAATAAAAATTAAAAATAAAATAATATTTATAAAAGCAAATATTAAATAATTTTCATTTATAAGATATTTTTTACTTGATAATGTATTGTACATATTTGCATGTATGACAACTCATGGAATAAAATTATGCGCATCATAAGGAGTTAAAAATTCATCATGTATATCGGATGCTGTAGCTCATAAAAATACAACTTTATTTTTAAAAATTGAATTATCTATATTGTTTTCAAGTACATCAATAAAACTAACTTCCTTATAATTTTTTGTAAAAAAATTAATATTTACAAGTCAATTTTTAATTTTAATTTTATCTCAATTATCAAATAAAACATAATCTCATGTAATTTCATAAGAATTAATATTATAAAATCTTTTATATAACTCAAAACTCAAAGGTAAAATTGGATTTGTTCACAAAAAATAAATCGGAATTTTATTTTTTATATCTTTCTTATCTAAATCAAAAAAATTTAAATCATTAAATGATTTTACATCTACATAAGCAAGATTATTTACTTCTTTATCACTTCAAAATAATTTTTTTGCAACATCTCATATTTCTGGTAAATATTCTGTACCAACAACTATATTTTGATTTTTATATAAAATATCTTTTAATTCTCTATCACAAGATTCATTTACAGATGATTGAAGAAAAAATATATCCAATCATAAAACCTTTGGTGATCAATATAAAATATTTCTTATTAAATTAGCATAATCACATCTATTGATATCCTGAAATCTTTTAAATTTTTCTGAATTAATAGTCTTAGAGTCAAGGGCCACTATAACAACATTTTTATCAGCGTAATTTTTGTTTAAATAAAAATAATTAGAAGAAATTAATCATTTAAATTGTGTAATAATAATTATTACTAAAACAAACAAAAAAACTCATATTCATAAAAAAATTATATTTTTTTTGAATTTAATTTTTTTGAATTTTGATAATAAATTTAAAACAATAAGCAATTTAAATATTAAAATAAATATTATTAATATAATTATACTAATAATAAATCCTGCAATAATTGTTATTAAGATGTAACCAAACATATCCATTCCTCAGTTTCATCATACAGTAAAAATTAATAATGGATTTAAAAAAATTAAATAATCATCTTTAAATCATAAAGTATATTTAAAAAATTTAAAATTTAATAAATAAAAATAACTTATATTTATCAAAAAATAAATCACATAAATTCATATCCAAATTTTAAATATTCTTTTCATAGTAATAAAAATTATTAAAATAAAATTTATACTTATTTAATCATCCCTTTAAGTTCTATTTGTAATTTATTATTTTGTGAACTTTTTGCAAAAATAATTGTTTTTAAATTAACATTAAAATTTTCTGGATTTGGCATTTTGAATTGATTTTGAAACATAAGTAAATCTAATTTTTCTTTTCAAGAATTATCTTTGATACTCAAAGGAAATTCCGCATTTATATTAGAATTAATAATATTTTTATTTTGTATAAATAAATTTCAATTCACAACAAAGCTATTAAAAAATGCCTTATCTGCATTAAAATTTTTATTTTGTTTTAATATTTTAGCAACATCATTTAAAAAATTAATAAATTTATCTCAATTAAAATTAAAAGATATATCAGTTATATTATCATCTTGTTCTTTTCAAGAAATAATTTCTATAACTTCATTTGTTAAAAATTTATCAATAATAGCCTTTTCCTCTTCTTTTGAATTTTTATATAAAGGAGAATCTTTGCTTTTTTCTTGAATAGTATCAAAAATTTCTTTTATTAAATTAGCATTAGCGCTTGTAATAATTTTTTTTCATTTATTTTCTTTATATAATCCTTCAAAAGCTTCTATATTTGTATTACTTACTTGTAATATTTTTAAAATATCTTTATTAAAATTATTTATAATATATTCTATATCTCAATTTCAATTAATATTTAAATTAATATCTATATCTCACAATCAAAAAGTACTTTTATTAAAAAAGGCTTTAATAGTAGCATTAATATTAGGATTTTCAATATTTTCTAAATCATGTTCTCAAAAAATTTTAATTCATAAATTTGAAAATTTGCTTTCTAAATTAAAATTTAAAAATTTATCAATTTCACTATCGTCTCATAATACACTTACACCAAATTCAAAATCAAAAACTCATTTTTTATTTATTTTTGTAACACTATTTTGATAATTTTTAAATGTATCTTGCCAAAGATTCTTGTAAAAAGATAAATCTTTATCATTATCACCAAAACATCATACCAAAATAAACACACAAAAAATCAAACTTAAAAATATATATATTTTTTTCATATTAAAATAATTAAATAAAAAATTTTTATTATTCTAATATTTTTTTTCATTATGTAAAATAAAAAAACCGATTTTTATATCGGTTTTTTTTAAAAAAATTTTGTAAAAATTTTATGCATTAAATTCCATTGTTTCTTCTATAGCTTTTTGTAAGCTATCTGCATTATGAAATTTTGTTTTTTGTGATCAACCGTTTGGATTAAAAGTACTTTCTTGAAAATTGATTTTTCAAATTTCATGTTTTTTTAAGTTATCAATAAAAAAAACATTTCATTCTCATTCGTATTTATTTAAATCAACATTATAATCAATACAATATTTTTCATTAAAGCTATCATTTTTACTAAGAGTATCTATACAATCTCTAGAAGATAATGCATTATACTCTTTTATATTTTTTTTCTTTAGACTATCTAGATGTTCTTGAATGTTTGATCTTAATTTATTTCATTTTTCAAAAAAAGATTGATTTTCTTGATTTTGTTTTTGTTCTATTTGTTGATTTTTTTGATAATCTTTATTTTGTATATATTGAGATTTTACTACTGCTCATACATCATCCTTTAATCATTCCAAAAAATCACAATACGCTTTTAATTTTTCTTCTTTATTATCTATTTTTGTAATATTATTTAAAAATTCATTTTTTAAATTGTTTACATCAGCAAGATTGTGTCACTTTCAAATTTTATTAACTTCTGTATCTAATCTTGTTTTTATTGCTTCATTAATATTTTGAGGATCAGCTTTTTCTAAATTTCAAATTCATAATTCACTCAAATTCCTACGAATTGTAGAATCATTTTCTGGATTATTTTTAACCAAACTTTCTACAACAGAATCTGATGTTTCAAAAAAACTAACTTCTTTTGATTTATTTTGTAATTCTGGATTTTTATATGATTCTGGATTTTCAGATGACATAATATTAAAATTAAATTATAATTATTGTTCTGTAATAGTATCTGCCATATTCATAATTGGTGTCAAAACTCAAATTGCTACAAATCAAACAACTACTGCCATTGTTACTATAATTACTGGTTCTAAAAGTTTTTGTATATTATTTATAGTATCTGTAACTTCGTCATCATAAAAATCTGCAAG
>CAYUQQ010000041.1:0-2883 GCA_964446905.1 uncultured Candidatus Peribacteria bacterium | reverse complement strand
CTAACATTTCTGGAAAAAGTATATCATCTTCTAGACTCTCTCAAATTTTAATTCATTTTTTAACATCTTCTCTTAAAAGCAAAACTCTTTGCTTATAAACTTCATTTCACACAATATCAGAAACAATTCTTAAAGATTCTACTATAGATATTCAACTAGATAAAAGATTTGATAAAGCTCTTGCAAATTTTGATAATACTACTTTTTTATTTATCATTCAAAAAATAGGCAATTTTAACATAATAGCATCAAATTTATATTTTCAATATGAAGTTCGTTTCCAAAAAAATACAAATATTATAAATCAAATAAACACAACAATAATATATAAACCATAATTTATAAAAAAATCACTTATTTTTATTAAAACTTGAGTCATCATAGGCAATTTGCTTTTATCTCAAAAAATTTCAACTATTTTTGGTACAACAACTGTCATAAGTACTCACACAGCACCTATCATAACTATAATAATAGCAATTGGATACATTAATGCTGATTTAAATTTATTGGAAATATTTGCTATTCTTTCTACTTGATCTGCAAGCTGTATTAAAGAAGTATTTAATTTTCAAGTTTTTTCTCAAGATTCTATCATAGAACATTCAGAATCAGAAAAATTATTACCATATTGACGAAGAGAAGTACTTAAATTTTTACCACTTTTTATTCAATCAATAATTTTAACATATAATTTATTTAATACAGGATTTTTTTCTTGTTTTTGTAAAATTGTCATTGCCTTTAGTATTGATATTCAAGCATTTACCATTGTAGACAAAAGACGAAAAAAAATAACCTTTCATTTAATGTTTATTTTTTGTTTAGAAATAAGCCATTCATCTATTTTTGTAATACTAAATCATTCTCATTTTTTAGATACTTCATCAAATTTCTTAGAATCAAGAATTAAATGACTTATGTTATCATTTTTATCATTTATGCTCATAATAAAATTTAAATTAAAATATAAATTATTTAACTGCTGAATATATTTCTTCTAAAGAAGTTAATCAATTTAATGCTTTAATAATTCAATCTTGTTCCAAAGATATCATTCATTCATCTATTGCAATATCATTAATCATTACAGAACTTGCTCAAGTTAAAATAAGTTCTTTTATTTTTTTTGTAATCTCCATAATTTCATAAATTCAAACTCTTCAAGAATATCAAGTATGACTACATTTTTCACATCAAATTGGTTCAAAAAATACAAGATTTTTTAATTTATCAATTCATATTCTATTTTTTAATTCATCTTTATTTGTACGAGTAAGGGCCTTTTTTATATTTTCTTGCATTCTAATGTCTAAATTTTCTAAATAAATTTCTTTTTTACATTCATTACAAAGTTTTCTTACAAGTCTTTGGGCTATTATAACATTAATAGAAGCTGGTAATAAAAAAGCATGTATTCAAAAATTAAGTATTCTTGTTATTGTTTCTGCTGCAGAATTTGTATGTATAGTAGAAAGTACCAAATGTCATGTTAAAGAAGCTTCTATTGCAATATTA
Source organism: uncultured Candidatus Peribacteria bacterium (assembly GCA_964446905.1). GTDB lineage: Bacteria > Patescibacteriota > Gracilibacteria > BD1-5 > UBA2023 > CAYRGR01. The sequence goes on along the minus strand of CAYUQQ010000041.1, from coordinate 1,365 downwards.
ATTGTCTCTTTATCTCTTATTTCTCATACCATTATTATATCTGGATCTTGTCTCAAAGCAGTCCTAAGTCAAGATGCAAAAGAATATCATATGTCAGGAAATATTTGACTTTGATTAATTCCATTAATACTATTTTCTACTGGATCCTCCAATGTCATTATATTTACTTCTGAAGAATTTAAATAAGTTAAACAAGAATATAAAGTTGTAGATTTACCACTTCAGGTTGGTCAAGATGTAAGAATAATTCAATTTGGCATAGAAATTGCTCTAGTTAAAATCTCATTATTACATCATTCTATTCATAAATCTTTTAAATCTGGAATTTTTTTACTTTTATCAACTATACGCATTACAACTTTTTCTCAATTAACAGTAGGTAAAGTAGATATTCTTAAATCCAAAGATTTTCAATCTATAGTAATAGATATCCTTCAATCTTGTGGCATTCTAGACTCATCTATTTTTAAATTAGATAAAATTTTAAATCTTGCTACAATTTGCGGATGTATAAAATTTTGATATTCAATAATTTCCTTTAATACTCAATCTACACGAAATCTTATTCTTACAACATTAGAAAGAGGTTCTATGTGTATATCAGAACTTCATATCTCATTTGCAGAAATTATAATAAGATCACAAATATTTTGTGCATTATCTCACTTATATATTTCTTCCTTTAAAACATCTATTTTGCTCATGAATTTTTAATATTACTAATAATTACATTATTTAAATTAAATTTTGATTGTATTGTTTGCAAACTAGAATATATTTTAAATAAATTATCTATTTCTTGATTAAAATTAGTTATTGTAACTTTTTTATTAAATTCATCTAACTTATCTTTTATAATACTTGTTTCACTATTTAATAATTTAATAACAGAAACTGCTTTATTAAATTGTTCATTATTACAATTTGTATTTTTTGTATCACATAAACTAGATTTTTCATTAATATTTTTTAATAAAGCATCACATTCTTGTTGAATTTTATTTTTTATTTTTACAAAATAATCAAATCCAATTCATCTAACATAAAATCTTAGTGTCATCTTTCATTTATTTAATAAAGAATTATTTTCACTACTTTCATCAAATAAATTACCTAAACTTAAATCTTCTATAGTAATTAACAAATTACTTGATAATCAATTATTATTAGTAATACTTTTATCTTGTAATAATTTTCAATCTTTAGTAATAGTTATTTTTCATGATTCATAAATATGTTTTAATAAATTTTTTATATCAATAATTTTTCATGAAAAATCTATATTAATTTTAAAATTTCAAATATTTGATTCATTTTTTTCAAAAACAATATCATTAATTCATATAGACACATAACTTTCTAAAT
>CAYUQQ010000040.1:3057-7980 GCA_964446905.1 uncultured Candidatus Peribacteria bacterium | reverse complement strand
GTTGGATGCCTCAAATGTAAATATAGAAAAATTAAAACAAAATCTTACCAACGCTTATCAAACTCTTAATTATGATAAAACTCAAGAATCTTTGGATGCCTATTTAGCAGAAAAAGAAAAAAATATTTATACAAGTACTTATCTTGTTTTTGTAAATAAATTTATTACATCATATACTACATTAAATAATTTTAATAAAATTTTTCTTGATACCATTATAAATAATAAAGATGCTTTAATTAAAAATGTAACAGTTGTATTGCCAGACAGTGGTAATTCGTTACTTAACCAAATGAATTTAATTAAAACAGAAACTCAATATAAATGAATGTTTAAATAATTTTCTATATCAAAAAAGATAGGAAATTTAAAAAAACCTATCTCTTTTCCGCTAGATCAGATTTGATTTTAATTTAAAACTATTAAAATAGACTCATACTCAGCACAAACCTGGATCAATTCGTTTTTAGTACCTATAGTTTATTTAAATCTCAAAAATTAATTTTATTTAATATTATCTTCTATCATTTTTTTTAATTCAGACAATTTTGATAAAACCAATTCGTCATTTCAAACTCAAATTTCTTTTGGATTTATTTTTAATGTATAAATTCAATTATATCAAGCTTTTTTTAGTTTTACAAAAAGACTTTCTATTGGCATATCTCAAGATCATAAAAATAATTCTTTCTTGGTTCATGTTCTATCAGATAAAAAAACATTTTTTATAGAATTTCATAAAATAGAAAATGTTTTTAATAGATCAACTCATGTAGAAATATCTACATTTGAAATATACAATACAGTATCTCATGTAATTTTTTTAATCGTATTTAAAGTAGCATCTTTATATTCTGGAATAAAAAATAAAAATGTTTTTGGTTCAACATTAATTATACAAATATTTAAATTTGGATTTTTTTCTTTAATTTTAGGCAAATATTCAGAAAACCAACTATTATCTTTATCTGCTCTATGAGGAGGATAAAAATTAATATTTACTACATTTAATTTTTTTGCTAAAGATAAAATATTATCTACTTCATGTTTATTCATTTTTCTTTCATATGCAGTAATACTTATAACTGGAACATTAAATTCATTTACTAAATCATTAATATAATCTTTATTTTGTGTATCAAAATTTGAATAATTTAAATCAAGATTTACTCAATCATAAGTAGATTTTGAAACTAATTTAAAAATTTTATGAAGTCAATATCATTCTAAATTAGAAGTTGATAATAAAAGCATATTTTATAAAATTAAAAATAAATTTTAATCATTATACTATAAAATAATTTATTACACAAATTTTTGCATTTTAAAAAATTTTGATAAAAACAAAAAAATCAATATAATTTTATTTATACTCAAGCAAATTTGTTTTTCCTAAATTAACAATAAATATAATGCTTTTAAATTACATTTGTTTTACTTTAATTATATTTTTATGACTATTACAATGGATAGTTATTATTGATGTAATTTTATCTTGGTTACAAATTATTAATCTTAAAATTAATTTTTCTTTTATACAAAATATTACTTATCCTATATATACTTTTGTCAAAAAATATATACCTACTACTATGTGAATAATAGATTTTACACCTATAATAATATTAATTTGAATTGAATTAATTACTAAAATTATATTTACTTTAAATCCTGAAGTAATAAATTTAATATTTTAAATTATGCAAACTAAAAATATAGATTATACATTATTTTTTATAATTTTTTCTTTAATTATTTTTTGAATGATTATGATTAGTTCTGTAAGCGTTTATCCTTCTTTTAAAGTAACTTCGTTAATGGCTGCATCACAAAAACTTTCAGAACCAAATAATTATTTTTATTTAATCAAAAATATTAGTCATGTAATTATTTCTTTTATAGTTTTTGCGTTTATTATTAAAGTTCCTTATAAAATATATGAAAAATACGCAAAATATATTTTTGGTTGAATCATTTTATTTTTAATAATTGTATTATTTATTTGAGTAACATACAATTGAGCAAAATGATGGATTAATATACCATTTTTACCATTTTCCTTACAACCAGCTGAGTTTTTAAAATTAATTTTTATTATTTATCTTGCATATTTTTTTAAAAGAAAAAAATCTGAAATATGAGATTTTACAAATTGATTTTTACCATTTTTAGCAATATTGTCTTTAATAATATTACTACTTATGCTTCAACCAGATTTTGGTAGTATATTAATAATAGCCCCTATTTCTATAATAATGTTTTTCGTTGCTTGATGAAATATGAAACATATTTTATTTTTATTTATATTTTGTTCTTTATTTGCATTTTGAATTTATTGAATATGAAAATATGATCAAACAAATAAAACTGGTAAATTTATTTATATAGCAGAAAGATTTGATAATTTTTTATCAGATAATAAAACATCCATTCAAAATAAAACAATAAATTTTCAAACAGAACAATGATTAATTGCAATATGAAGTTGATGATTTTTTTGATTATGATTTTGAAAATCAATACAAAAATTTTGATACTTACCAGAAGTACAATGAGATTTTATTTTTTCTGTAATTTGAGAAGAATTAGGATTTTTATGAATATTTATACTAGTCTTATTATATTTATATATATGATACAGATGATTATATATAGCATTAAATACTTGAGATATATTTTGAAAATACGTTGCACTTTGAATTACTTCTTGGATAATTTTACAAACATTTATAAATATAGGAGTTAATTTAAATATTATACCTTTAACTTGAGTTACATTACCATTTATAAGTTATTGATGATCTTCTTTATTATCTTTATTAATTTGAGCAGCTATACTTTTAAATATTTCTAGAAATATAGAAGATACTAAAGAAAATATTTTAAGATTTAGAAACAAAAGAATACACTGATAAAAAATAAAATTTTAAAATACCTAAATCAAATTGATTGGCTCTCACATATATAACTCTAATTAATTTGTTTTAAAGAATTTTAAATTTCAAATTTAGGAAAACCAATCTTATTTGGGTATAAAAATAGGATTTTTAATTTTTTTCTTTAAATACTTCAAACAAAAAAACTGGTATAGATATCCAAATTCTTTTCCACATTCTTTTTGGTTCATAAAAAAATCTCCATAGCCATTCTAATCATAAATTAATAATTAATTTGGGCGCTCTTTTTTTGAATCAAGTTATAAAATCAAGACTTCAACCAATTCATATCGCAATTTTAATATTTGGAGTTTTTGGCAAAATATATTCTATGGATTCTTCTTGTCTTTTGGCTCAAAGGGTAGAAAATAAATAAACATCTTTTGTATTATTTATTTTATTAATAATCTCTTCCCTGCTTTCATTATTATAAATATAATAATGAAAAGAAATATTTGGATATTTTTCATTAAGTTTTTCTACCATTATTTTTTGGTTTTCAAATTTTTCATAATCTCATTTAGTAATTAATTTAAAAGATAAATCAATTATAGTTACTCATAAATTATTTTTATTAGCATAAAAAAGTAAATCTTTTGTAAAATCACTACCACAAACACGATCTCAATATTTTTTATATAAACTTTGTTTTGAAAAAAAAACCTTAAAAAGATAATAAGGAAATAAAATCATATTAATAATTTTTCAATACTTATTATCTAAAATTTTATAGGCAAAATAAATTCAAATTCAATCTGGCAATAAATAATCTGCTAAATTTAAAATTTTACTATAATTTGTATCATTTTTTGCTTCAAGTAAAATTTGTGGATTTGGAGTATAAATTTTTAATTGTTTTTTACTATTTATAATTTCATTAAAAAAATCTTTATAAATAATTTTTGACAATTCCACTCAAAAAATTTGCATAATTAAAACTTAAAAATAAATTGATTTTAATAATATTATTTTAAAAAATAAATAAAAATTTCAAATTATTTTTACAATTTACTGTATTTTTATAAGAATCACAATATTAATTTAAAATTTAAAAAGTTTTAAATATAATTAACATAAATTATGTTTTTTTATGTTTTGTAAATCATGATTAAAACTTATATCAAAAGATCGAAATGTTTAGATTAAATAAGAAATTTTATATGAAAAGATATTGTGAAAATAATATTATAACAAAGAAGAGTAGAAAAAAGTTATATTTTAACTCAAATTATATATAAAATAAAAGATATATTTGAGCTAAAGAAAATAAAATAATATACATAAATAAAGAAGATTTTATTTTTGAAAAAAACGATCAAAATATGTACTTACAAGTTGGTATATTTACTAAAAAAGAATCCACAAGAAACAAAGAATTTTCTTCACTTCTTGCCATAAAAAACTCCTGGCCAAAATATGTGTTATCAATGAATAATAACGCATCTTGAAATATTAAATGAATATTATAGTATAATATTGATGATTTTTTTTAAATTAGGATAATAAAATTTTTTGTATAAAATAATTAAAAATAAACTAATTATATTATAATTAGAAAAACACTATTAAATTTTAAAAATTAATCTCTTATTTTATGTATAAAGAATATAAAACAAAAAATGTTTTTTGGATAGATATTGTAGATCCTTCAAAAGAAGAAATTGATAAACTTATTACTGAGCATTGATTTCACGAGCTTGATAGAGAAGCACTTTTAGAAGAAAATCAAAGAGTAAGAGTGGATAATTATAAAGATTATATTTTTATAGTTATTAATTTTCCTAAATATGATACGAAAACAAGAAGATATATAAATAATGAGTTTAATATCTTTATATCAAAATATTTTATTATTACTGTAAGATATTATAACACCTCTCACATTGATTTGGTTTTTGATAGATATAAAACAAACAAAGTTAATAAAAATGAAATTAATTCTTGATATATTTTATCGTACTCACTTTCAGTACATATCATTCCAATA
>CAYUQQ010000040.1:2170-3047 GCA_964446905.1 uncultured Candidatus Peribacteria bacterium | reverse complement strand
TAATTGACGCTATGCTTGATAAAGCATTTAAAATACTTGATAGACAAAAAAAAGATTTAAGACAATTGGAATCACTTTTGTTTTCTAAAAAAGAAAAAAATCTTATTAATGAAATAATGATAAAAAAAAGAAATATCATTACTTTAAAACATATGTTTGCCCCACAAATCCAAGTTTTAAAAATGCTAGAAAATAGTATGAATGATTTATTTAAAAATGAAATTGAGCTTTATTTTGAAAACATTATAGATAAGCTAGAAAAAATATCTTCAGAAATTTTTATAATTCAAGAAAATATTGAATCAATGGAAGATACTTTAAAATCAATTTTTGATATGCAAACAAGTATAGCCGTAAAATATCTTACAATATTTTCTGCTTTTATGCTGCCTCTTACTTTGGTTACATGATTTTTTGGTATGAATCTAAAAACTGCACCTTTCGAAGATTTTTTGATTTATTCATCTTTTATTATAGCAATAATTGTAATGTGATTGTCATTAATTTTTTTAATGAGAAAGAGCAAAATTTAAATCTCGCTAAGCGAACTCAGCGAGATTTTTTTATAAAATTAAATAATTTTCTATAATAAGAACTAATTTTATAATTTAATATTACCTTATGAAAAAAACGATAACTTTTATAACCTGAAATAAATGAAAATTTAAAGAAATTAAAGCTATGATCCCAGAACTTAAAAATAAAGATATAGATTTGCCTGAAATTCAAGAAATAGACTGAAAAAAAGTAATTGAAGCAAAATTAAAAGAAGCTTACAAAACATTTAAACAAGAATTTATTGTAGAGGATACTTCATTACATTTAAATTGTTTAAATGATTTACCATGACCTCTTATAAAATGGTTTTTAAAAACCA
>CAYUQQ010000040.1:0-2102 GCA_964446905.1 uncultured Candidatus Peribacteria bacterium | reverse complement strand
TTATGATTTAGCAAAAAAATATAATAATTTTAAAACTGAAGCTATTTGTTGGATATGATATATTGATAAAAAATGAAAAATAACTTTTTTTTGATTGAAGAACTATTTGAAAGATAACTAAACCTATCTGAAGTAATTGATTTTGATGGGATAGTATTTTTATACCAGATTGATTTACTAAAACACTTGCTCAAATGTCACAAGAAGAAAAAAATAAAATAAGTATGAGAAAAATTGCTGTAAATAAATTCAAAAAATTTTATTATAACAAAATAGTTGTTAAAAAATAACAACAAAATAATATCTAATTAAAGATAAAAGTATGATTTTTTTAGTGTTTAAAAATTGTTATAATTTTGAGACTAAACCTTTAGAATTGAGTGTACTAGAAAAAGAGTACTTGACAACTTTATGAAACGATTTTAGAATTTTTAAAAAACAATTAAATATTTATCACGTTAATGATAATTCTAATTTTGAAGATGTTACTGAATTAATAAATATAAAAAATTGAGAATATATTGTAATCAAACCTTGAGAAATGATTCTTTGAATTACAAAAGAAAAAATCACTTTGTCTGATAATATTAGTTGATGGCTAGAATGAAGAAGTAGATTTGCAAGATTTGGTTTGGCTGTACATATTACAGCAGGCTTTATGAATCCAGGTATTTCCAACAAACAAGTTTTGGAAATCGCAAATATGTGAAACACAGTTATTGCTTTGTATCCAGGTATCAAAATCTGCCAATTTATATTTGAAAGATGTGAATGAAATGCAAAATATAATTGAAGATTTAATGTCCAAGTCAAGCCATAATAATATCAAAAAATAAAAAAATTAGATTATATAACTAATAGATATAAACATAGGTACATTTATACAAGGAATGCAAAATTATTTGCTTTATTAAGGTAATTATATATAATTTTTGTAATTTATTATTAAGAATAAAACATGCTTACTTTTAAAATTGAAAAAGATGAAAATAAATGGCATGCTTTTTGTCCAGAATTACCATGATGTCATACTTTTGGCGATACACAAGAGCTAGCTTTAACCAATCTTAAAAACGCAATTTCTTTATATATTGAGGATGAAATTGAAAATCAAAGCTTCAATGATATTATTAATCAAGATAAGGATCTTAAATATGCCTAGACTTAATATTACACCAAAAAATCTTGTAAAATTACTTATTACAAATAACTTCGAGTTTGTGCGCCAAAATTGAAGTCATGCTATTTTTAAGAATTTTAAAAATTGAATTAAAGTAATCGTACCTATCCATAATAAAGATATTCCTAAATGAACAGCATCGGCTATTCTAAAGGATGCTTGAATAAAAATATAAATTATTATATACTCAACACGATTTGATTTTTAATTTTTTCTTTCCAAAAGTCTTTTAAAACAAACTAGTTTTTGCTTTGATTTGATCTATGGCCAGGCCCAGGAAGTCATACTAAAAAATTAAATTTGACTTAAACAATTATTTTATATAATGCTTGTAAGAAGTAAATTAAAATATAAAAACAAGATATGTCAAAAAAGCTCTACAATGACATACTAAAGCTGCACAAAAAAGTAGAACAACAATCTAGTAAAAACTGATTCATATTGAATCAGTTTTTTTTTGCCCAAAAAATAAAGTCCATAAAAGATAAATTCTATAACCTTGTTAAAAATACCGGAAGAAATACTTCCGGTTTTTTTAAAACTTTATTTCTTAACCAAAACAAAAACAAAAATGAAAACAAAGATAAAAACAAAAACAGAAACATATACAAAAAAATTTTTATATCTTAACTTTAAAACATTATGGAAACAACAACATCATTAAGAACATCATCAAAAAAGACTCCTGCAATATATGATTTAAGATTATGATTAGAAATTGTAACAACAAAAGTCGAAGAACTAATTTCGCAAAATCAAGGACCAATTATTATAAAAGTAGCCGGATGATCAGCATCTTGAAAAACTTCCAAAGTATCGGAAGAAATACTTACATACTTTAAAGACAAAATAATAAGAATTTCAATGGATGATTACTACAAAGGATTGACTTTTATGAAACAAGAAGAAGAAAAACAAAATT
>CAYUQQ010000039.1:0-8078 GCA_964446905.1 uncultured Candidatus Peribacteria bacterium | reverse complement strand
ATCAATTACAATAAATAATGGTTTATTTTGAAAAATATTTAATTGTTGAGAAATTACAATAGAATCAGATGTGGAAGAAAAAATAAGAATATCTAATATTTGAAATACAGAATGATTTATAAAATTAATTTGAGAGCAAAAAAATTTATATGAATCAAATTAAAGAATAATATATACTTAAATAAAATTAAAAACATTCATACATAGTGTGAAAAATAGTTTACTTAAAATAAAAACAGAAATTATATTAATAAAATTCTATTTAGATATATGTGTTTATTTAGGTTTTATTAATTATTTTTATCAAATTTTGAGATTATAAATTCTTGTAACTTTTTTTTAAAAATTGAAATATCAAAATCATAAGCATGTTCTCTTATTTTTTGATAATCAAAATTTAGTAATTCAAATTTATCTATTGCTTTATTAAAACTTTCTACAGTTTGTTCATCAAAAAAAACTCATGTAGACTCCATATATTTATGATTTTCTCTTACTGTTTCTAAACTTCATCATTTTTTATATGCAATTACAGGAGTTCATGATGCCATTGCTTCAATTGGCACTATTCAAAAATCTTCTTCTACAGGAAATAAAACAGCCCTTGCTGAACTTAAATAAACTTTTTTTTCTTGATCTGTAATTCCAAAAATCCATTTAATATTTGCTTTTGATTTTCTTTTTAATTTTTTATATAAAAAATTATTTGTACTTGTGGCAAGAATTAAATTTTTTCAATTTTCATTGAAAGTATCAATTATTAAATCAAATTTTTTGTATGGCACAACTCTTCAGATATAAAAATAAAAATCTTTCTTTTTTTCTGAAAAAATAAAAGAATTTATATCTACTCAAGGATAAATAACTTCAGAATCTCTTTTATAATATTTACTTATACGATTAGCAGTATTTTTTGAATTTGCTATAAAGTAATCTACTCTTTGTGCCGCACAATAATCCCATATTCTAAGTTTATTGATAATAATTGGCATAAAAAATTTAGCCAAAAAATTAAATATCCCAAATTCAAGTCTATTAAAATATTCATGATAATGACTCCAAAAATAACGAGTAGGAGTATGACAATAACAAATATGAATTGTTTCTGGTTTAGTAATAACTCATTTTGATTCTGCACTACTAGAAGAAATAACTAAATCATATTCATTTAAATCAAAGTTTTCAAAAGCCATTGGTCTTAAAAATGGTATTATTTTATGTAATTTATTTAATATTGGTATTTTTTGGAGAAAAGATGTAGTAACTTTTTTTCAAATAAAAATAGGATTTTTTTGTTGTAAAAAAACAGATGTAAAAATATCTGCATTAGGAAATAAATCTAAAATATCTATAATAACTTTTTCTGCTCATCAAATATCTTTTATCCAATCAGCAATAATAGCTACTTTTATGCTTTTTAAATTTATCATATAATTAAATAATTTTTTAAATTTTAAGAAATTATAAAAAATCAAATCTAAGTTTTTTAGTAATTTTTATTTTATATAGTTTAAATAATTATTTTAGTAATAAAAATTAAATATTTTTTATATTAAAAATTAATCTTGAATTATAAATTCTATATTATCAGGATTATTTGATACTCTAGTTAACCAAAATGGTGAAAACACAATTTTTATATTTGAAATATTTGCATTTTTAATAAGAATCGATGTTGCTTCATTTTTTGTCGTATTTAAAATTAAATTTTTTAATTTTTTTGTTAAATTACTATTTTTATCCTCAAAATTATAAGACATTGTAGCATCAAATTCTGTTGTTGCTTTTAAATAAAAAGGAGATTCTGCTTTTGATAAAACGCTCGCAATTCTTAAAGAGTCATCGTTAATATGAATTATTTTTTCTGTTCATGATAATATGCTTTCATTTAAAATATTTATTAAATAAGACATTACACTATTTTTATCAAAAACATATGTGTTTATGTCTATATTAGATTTTATTTTAATAGTATCTATTTTATCTCAAATTTTAATATTTCATATAATTTCTGTAAATCATGAAGAATATTTTATAATATCATTAATTGGTAAAATATTAAAATTTGATCATGAATCAATATTATTATTTTTTATTTTTTCTTTTAATAATTCTAGTGCTTTTGATTTAATTTTTTCAATAGCTATTTGATTAAATTTATTTAATTCTTCTTTTGTTAAAACATGTTCTTTAGGATCCAATCATCATGTAAAAGAGGTGATTGCTTTGGCATAAATTTTATCTCTATTAAATTTTAATCAAGGTATTGTAAGAATAGTATTTTTTTCTATATTTCATTTAGATCAAATAATATTTCAGGCACTATCATACATATCTGCAATTATAGTAATAGTTTTTTTTCAAATTTTAATTTCTCATGATGCTGTTTTTGAAGAAGCAGGAATATTAAGCCATTCATTATATCTAAACACAATTCAATTATCAGTAACAAATCTTGTATTTGGCTTAAATGCTTGATCTAAATTAAGTTCATTATATATTTCTATGTTTCAATAAGATTTTTTTGTGCTTTCTGGATTTATTGATGAAACATTAAAACTATATATATCATTAGCAGTTAATGAAATATTTTTTGTTATAAAAACATTTTTTGAATCAAAAATATTTTTATTTTCTTGTTCAGAATAAATAAGATTTCTTGAAATTGTTTTAATTCATAATTCAGGTGTAATATAAATATATGTTTTTGATATAGCAAAATAAAATATAAAAACAAGAAGAGATAAAGAAATTATAATTCATATTATTAAAAATAATAAATTATAATCTTTAACAATTTTTTTGTTTTTATATTTAAAAGTTTTATTTTTTAAAATAAATCAAATATAAAAAAAAGTTTTTTTAATTTCATATAATAAATATTCAAAAAAAGTAAAATTATGTCTTAAAATATTTGTTTTTGAAAAATTTTCTTCAAATTCAATATCTTCATTTTTTAAAAAATATTTAATTCCTAATTTTTCTCAAATTTTTTTAAAATCTTTATTACTTGCAATAATATTAATTTTTTTTCAATAAAATCTGTGTACTAAAAATTTTAAATTTAAAAAATTTTTGATATTAATATTATCATCAATTTCTAAATAAATATAATCAGATTTATCTATATTAGACTCTATTTTTGAAACAATATCCAAAATTGAATCATTATCGTTAATTTTAATTTTATTCATATTTATATATAATGTAACGTAAAATCCTTGTTATAGGATCTTTTTTTAAAGTTAAGATTTCTTTTCATACTTTAGCAATTGACAATACGGTGGTGTTTATATTGGTATTATATTCTTTAAAATCATCTATTTCAGCATATTTGTCATATACTATAATATTTTTTCAAATATTTTTTTGTTCTAAATGATTTTTTATTTTTTCTTTTAAAATTCTTCAAACTCAAGATCAAGATATGAATAAATTTTTAATATAAACATTTTCTTCAATATCTTTTATGCTAATGGTAATTGTATCAAAAAGAATATTAAAAAAATTATCAAAAATATTTTTATATTTTAAATAAAAAACATCTGTTTGAGTTATGATATTTTCTATATCAAAACAATTTAACTGATCATTTTGTTTAAATTCTTTTTCTAGCAATCAAAATCAAAAATTAATAATATTAAATCATAAGATTTCTCAATTGTTTTCTAAAACAATAGTGGTTTTTGAATGTCAAAAATCAATAAATAAATTAAAATCAAATCAATATCAAGCATCTTCTATTAATTTGGGCAAACTAAGGCTTATGGGTATAATTGAAATTAATTTTTTATTTAAATTACTTATAATATTATTAATAATATTAAATCTAGATATAGGTGAAAATATATTAATTATGTTTAATTTTACGTTTTTTCATGTAAGATTAATTGGATTAGAAACTCTTTGTCAGTCTAAATAAATAGAAACCAAAGATGATGCAATAAGCTTAAGTTCAGAGTCAACAATGTTAATTCTAGTATCTACTTTTGATTTAATTTTTTCTAATGATTTATATTCTATATTTTTAATAATAGTATCAATTTCTTCCATTGTAATTGGAATATTTGGTTTTTCTCTTGTATAATTTGTTCACATTAAATCGTATAATAATTCAGAAGAGTTAAATCATACTATTATTTCTTCTGGAATTTGATCTAAATTTTTTCATGCTTTTAAAATAGCCTTAGAAATAGATTGAGATACAGAATAAAAATCAGCAATTTCACCATTCATCACATCTTTTTTGGTTTGTTTTAATGTAGAGTATCATAATATTTTAAGTTCTTGATTATCTATTTTACAAATAAGAACTTTGATTTTAAAAGATCATATATCTAATGCTATAAATGAATTATAGTCTAATATGTTACTAATTTTAAAAGACACTAAATAAAAAGTTAAATAATAAAGTAAATTTAAATAAAATTAATTTTTTATATTTTTAAAAAATTTTTATTTTTTAATTTAATAATCTTAATTCTTGTATTCTATTTTCTTTTCATGCTTTTTTTAAATAAAATTCTCAAAGTTCAACATTTCAGGCTCATATTAAAGCTACTCATAAATCTTCCATTATTAATTTATCTTCAGGAGAAATATTTAAAGCTCTTTTTAAAATGGTAATTCATTTTTTAATTTCTCATATCATATAATATCCCCATCATAAATTTCTTAATATTTCAGGATTGTTTGGAAATAAATTATTAGATTTTTCTAAGAGATCTATTCATTTTAAAAAATTTCATTTTGAAATATAAATATATCATAAAAGATATGTACCAGTAGCAGATTCTGGATTTAATTTTTGTGCAAAATTAATAGCTATTTCTGCTTTATTTATTTTTCATTCATATAAATATACATCAGCTAATTCTTCATACAAACGATAATCATCAGTATATTTTAATAAATAACTTTTTATTTTATTTTTTGCATCATTATATTTTCATAAATATTTAAGATTTTCAATTTCTTGAATGTATTTAATTGTAACAAAATCAACCATTTTTTTAAATTAAAAATTAATCATAAACATTTTATAAATAAAAATTTTTTAATCAAATTTTTTTGGCGTTCTTTTTATAAATTAAAAACAGATGTGAGTTTTTGGATGTTGTTTAATTATTTTTTAATATTTTTACTGTCCAATTTCAAGCAGGTATGGTATTTCAAATAATCCAAGGATTTAATTTTTTTATTATAGAGTAGTTTATATTATTTTCTAAACACCATTTTTTAAGATCAGTAACATCTGATAATATAATATTTTTTATTTCTGGTTCTTTAAATTGTTCTCATAAATCTTCTTTATAAAAAATTTTGTATTTATTTATCATAATGTATTTTATAGCCAATATTCTAAATATATATCTAGAAGTTTCTTCATTTAAATATAAATCATAATATGAGTTTACATTTTGATCTTTTAATGCATTTTTTATTCAATTTTCTCATCTATTATATGCTGCAGCAACAAGTGTCCAATTTTTAAAATTATTATGTAATTTTTTTAAAAATAAAATTGCGGCATCAGTAGATTTTTCAAAATCATATCTCTGATCAATATAATTATTAATTACAAGACCATATCTAATGCCTGTAGATTCTATAAATTGCCAAATTCATCAAGCACCAACATTGCTTAATATATCGTTTTTTAATGCACTTTCTGCAACTGCTAAATATTTAAAATCATCAGGAATTCAAGCTTCTTTTAGTTTTTTTTCTATATATGGAAAAAATAAAGATTCTCTTTTATGATATAAAACAAATTGATAAGTATTAAATTTTAATATATTTAATTCTTTTTCAAATTTTTCTTTATTTAAAAAATATTTTCATTCAAATTCTACTTTTTCTCCTGCAAAATCTATATTAAAAAAATCTATAATATCATTTATGTTAGCCTTATTGTCTTTATAAGAGTTTATAAAAAATAATATACTAAAAATAAAAAACATTATTGATAATAATAACATTTTATTATTTTTAAAAAATGTATTATAATTTATAGAATTTTTCATAAATTGATTATATATTTAATATTATAATTACATAATTTATTTATATTTTTTGTAAAATAAATCCGTATAAAAATAGATAAGAAATTTAAAAAAATAGATATTATAAAATAAAAAAGCATGATAATAAAAATCATGCTTTTTTATAATTAAAAATTTTACTTAATTCATTTTATTTCAATATCAAATATAAGATTTTTTCAAGCCAAAGGATGTGGATTATTTATTTCTATAGAAGCAGATCATCAAGTTAAACTAAGAATTTTAATTTTTTCTCAATTTGGCAAATTTCAAATATCTCATTCTGTTAATTTTTTACCATAAAAAGGATTTTGTTTATTTTCTGCTTCTAAAGTAACGTTTCAGTCTCTAATATCTTTTATTACAATTAAATTTCATTCATAAACAGTTTGTAATCATTTTTCTAATTTTTTACCATAAAAAGGATTTATTGTGTTTTTAATTGCAATTGTTACACTTTCGTTTTCTATTTTTAGAATTTTTCAATTTAATCATGATTCTATTTCTATAGAATCTCATTCTTTCATATTATTTAATTTATCTCATAATAAATTTTTAGGTATTGTTTGAGTTATTGTATCTTGAAAATTTGCAATAGGCAATGTTTTTGTTATTGTATCTTGAAAATATTCAATAGGCATGTCTTGATTGATGGTTTTATCTCAATAAGCATCTTTTGCTAAAATTTTAATTGTCTTTTTTTCTCAAATACTCATTCAAATAACTCATTTATCAAATCATGATATCATTTGTCATTGTCAAACAGTAAATTCTAGTGGTTTATATGGTCTGTTTTTATCATAATTAGAAGATTGTTTTGCAAATGATTCTATAGAGGTATCAAAAATAGATCAATCTTCAAGTCTTCATACATAATCAACACTTATTATATCTCATGATTTAATAATTTTTTTTGTAGTATCTGTTGTATTATTAATTAATGTTCAATTTTGATTTGGATTATTTAAATTGAATTTATCTTTAAAAATAAATCATAATAATCATATTATGACAATTAAAATTATTATAATTAATACAGATTTATTGTTACAGCAAGTTGATTTTTCTTTTGAAGAAGAATTATTATTTCAAATATCAGAATCTAAATTTTTATTTTTTTTTGCTACTACGTTTTTTGTAGTAATATTTGTTTTTGTCTTTTTAGCTACAACAGTAGTTTTTTTACTTGTTGCCATATAGAGAAGGGTTAATAAATAAATTTAAACTTAGTTATTTTATATATTTTTTAAATTTTTCAAATTTAAAATTACTTTTTCTAAAGATAATTTAACGGAATTTTCTCAATCTCAAATTAAATTTCAAGTTTTTGATCATAAGTCTATTTGTAATAAATTTTGAAAAAATAAATAAATATATTGTTTGTTTTGTTTATAAGAAACAGCCTTTTCAAAAACATAAGGATGTATTTGTAATATTTTTATTATATTATTTTTTGTACATTTATTATCGATTAAAAAATGAATATACAAAAATGAACGAATATTGCTTACAATTGAAGAAAATATTTGAAATATATTATTTGTTTCAAGTAATTTATTAAAATTTAATATAGCTATTTTTGGACTTAATTCAAATATAGCATCTGTTATTTTAAAGATAGAAACTTCAATTTCGGGAATAATATATTTAATTATATCTTCTTCTGTTATTCTGTCATTACTTTTAAATAATTCTAATTTATCGATTTCTTTATCTATTTTTGAAAAATTATCATTTTTATATTCTATAAGTTTTTTTATGGCTAAAGAATCTATATTTAAAAGTCGTGATCTTATATAATCTTTTAAAGAATCTCATGATAAATTATTAAATTCTTTTATTGTTGCAATTTGAATTAGTTTTTTATATAAGGCTAATCTTCTATCCGGATTTTTTTGTATAAATAAAACTATATTATTATCTGGTATATTCTCTAAACAAGACAAAACAATGCTTTCTATATTTTTACTTTCTTCTTTGTATTGACAATAAGAACATATAAAATTTTTACCAGTTTTTATAATTTTATTTTTA
>CAYUQQ010000038.1:0-8094 GCA_964446905.1 uncultured Candidatus Peribacteria bacterium | reverse complement strand
TTTTATAAAAGATGTGCATCTTTTATATTATTATAAAAATTTATAAATATAACATAAAAAATTATTCTAAATTATAAAAATTACAAATTAGAAAATTTTTATAATTTTTATTTATTTACTTTTATTTTTTAAAATGCCAATGCCATGGTTCATAATTAATTCAATCTTGATTATTTTTAGGATAGGATAAATAAAAATTATATTTATAAGCATTTTTTTGTAACCATTTATACTCATCTGTTTTTTCTAAAATTAATGCAAACTCCTCACTTCATATTTTATCTCCATTTTCTTTTTCATAATTTTTATCTCATCAATATAAAATAAAATCAAAAGCTGTATTTATATCACTACCATGTTCGCTATATCATGGCATAGCTACCCATTTTGCATTTTCATAAAGAGAATAATTATTTCATATTTCTGTATCTGCTAGATATTTAAAAAATTGGTAAGCCTGATTTCAAGGAGATCTATATCAAGATTCAATCCAAACTTCTTTATTTATATCTTTTTTCATTCGATCTACCATTTTATTAAAATCATTTAAAGCATGTTTTGTATAATATTGAATTCCTGTTTCATAAATTTTTTGAGTACCAGCAGTAACATCAAAAATTTTTGATGGTATTTCTATCAAATCTATCGGCATATTCAAGCCATAATATTTTCATTTAAATCATAAATCTTTTGGATTAATTTTAAAAATTTTTTTTTTAAACATTTTTTCAAAAAAATTTAATTCTTCTTCCAGTTCTTCCAATTTAACAATATTTCTTTTTTTGTCTTCCAAAACATTTATTTTTGTTTCCCATTTATCTGCAATATTTTTTGTAATATATCTTTGAGGTAAGTTTAAATAAGTATAATTTATATTTATAAAAATAATATAATAACTAAAAAAAATAATTCATAAAAATATTATTAATATTAATGAAATTATAACAATTTTTTTATGCATTTTAATATATGATTTAAAATTAAAATTTAACCATTAATTTATTTAATTTTAGAACAAAGAGTATCTATACTTATTCTTATTTCTGATAATTTATTTTTGTATTGATTCTTTAATTTATTCCAATAAGTAAACCAATTATAATCAGAATATAAATATCTTATTGCAAACATTATTATGTTATCTATGTCATAATTTGATAATTTTAATATAGACTGATAATCTTTTAAAAAAATATGTTTTACTTGTTCAAATTGATTATAATTTTTTTTATTTTTCCAAAAATCAAGCAACAATACAGCAATATCACTAATAAGAGGGCCTTGTTTTATATGCTCAAAATCTGTAATAAAAAGTTTATTATTTATAATGCCTAAATTATCTAAATGATAATCATTATGAATTATTCATTTTTTTAATTTATTATAATCTGGACTAAAATTAAGAAAAAAATAATTTATTTCTTTTAATATATTTTTATCTTGTGCTTTTGGAATTTCGCCATACATATAATCATTATAAAAATCAGATTTTTTTATTTCTGTAATTTTTAGATCTTTAATGGTTTTATGAAATAAGCCTGTACTAGTAGCAATAAAATTTATATCATTTTTAGTACATTTTTTAATATCATAGAACTTAGATAATATAATTACAGTATTTAAAGTTTGAGATTTTAAATAAAAATTTCAATTGTTAGTTAAAATAAAATTATTTGTAATAAGATTTGCTGATGAATTTATTTTTTGTGAAATTTGATATATAGCATTTATGTGTCATTCATACACAACATCTTCTATTTTTACAAAATATTTTTCATTTTTTTCATTTATGCCAATAAAAATATTGTCTCTTGTTGAAGATAGTTTCTTTAATTTAAGATTTATATTATATTTTTGTAATAATTCTTTTTCTAAAATAGTATTTATAATTTTCATTAAAATTATTTTAGTAATAAAAAAAATTTAAATAGTAATTTATATTTTATTATAAAACTTTAAAAAGCCTTATCCATCCAAGTTTTAACCATAATTGAATTTCATTATATGATTGAACTTTTTCTTCTGGCATTTGCAAAAGTATTATTTCAATATTTTTATTATAAATAAGATTTTGGACTACACCAAAACATATTTCAGCAAAAGATTCGGCTCAAATATAACCTTTAATATTATTTTTATTTTCATTCATAATAAAAAGAATGTCTGATTCAATTATATTTTTAAAAAAATTTTTATGTACTTGAGGATATTTTTCTAAAAAAATTTTTTTTGAAATAGAAAAAGGATAATTAATTACAACATAACCTTTATTTTTCCAATATTTTCTCCAGAATTGAACTTTTATTTGAAGTGATGCACTTCATATAATTATAACTTTTTGTGGCATAAAGCTTTAATATAATTTTTATTAAATATTTTTATTTATTTCATTATAATAAAACTCAATTCTGTTTTTACTATCTAAAATTGGTTTTAATGAAACTTCTTCAACTAAATTATCATCTTTACTATATCAAAAAGGATTATCTAAATCTTTGATAAAATAAATCATATAAATCAAAATAAAACTTACAAAAAATACAAAAAAAATACTTTCGTAAAATGGATCCATTTTAATAAAAATTAAGCCTACTACTAAAATAAAAGTAATTATTTCAACAATAGCATAACCTGTACCTAAAAATGAGGTTTCTCTAATTGTATGAATTCTATTTATCATTTTTCGGATAGAATTTTGTTCTTGTTTTAATCGAACAATAAAATTTGCCTGTGTTTGATTTTCAAAAACTAAAAAATCATCATTAAAAGAAAGTAATTTTTCCATTATTTTACTAGTTCTTTCTTTTTTATAAAACCAATCTATCAATGATTTATTAAATTGTAATAATTTTAATAAAAAATTTATTGCTTCCTGACTTTTTTTATTTTTATAAATAATAAGACCCTCGTCCGCCATTGTTTCCATACTAGAAGATAGATCACCTGGTAATTTTTCACTTTCTTTATAATCAACCAATGTACCAGAAATTAAAAAACCTATTAAAAATATATTAGCAGAAATAATAGCAGTAAAAAGTGAATTTAAAGTTAAAAATTCATACGCAAAATAATGAGCAATAAACTTAAGTAAAAGAATAAATATTACAAAAGGAATTGTTTTTATTGCTAATTTCCAACGCGAATGCACAGGAATAATATTTATTATTTTTTTAAACATAATGTTATTAAATATAATGTAATTAATGTTAATTATATATACAAAAATAACTTCAAAAATCAAATAAAAGTTTTTATATTTATTTGAAAATAAAACTCAGATTGAATTTAATTAAGTATTTTAAATTTATTTACAGTATCTTCAAGTTCTTTATAATTATTAATTATGATAACTTTTTTATTTTTATAATTTTTTATAGTTTCTATTATTTTAGGAAAAGTATCTACTTCAAAATTTTTAATAAAATTTATAAAATCATCTTCAAGAGATTCATTGAATCATTTTGGCTTAATTTAAACATATTTTAAGAATCTATTATAAAATCTTTTGACAATAATGTCTTATTTTATAAAGTTATAAAAATTTTTATTATAAATTATTTATGAAAAATTTAGTTATTGTAGAGTCTCCAGCAAAATGAAAAACTATAGAAAAATTTTTATGATGAGATTTTAAAGTAAAAGCCTCTTTTTGACATATAAGAGATTTACCAAAAAAATCTTTATGAATAGAAATAAAAAATAACTTTAAGCCAAGCTATGAAATTAGCTTAGACAAAAAGAAAGTTGTTTCTGAATTAAAAAAAGAAGCAAATAGTGCAAAAACTATTTGGATAGCTACGGATGAAGATAGAGAATGAGAAGCTATAGGTTGGCATCTTTGTAGTGTATTAAATTTGGATCCAAATTCTGTAAAAAGGATTGTATTTCATGAAATTACAAAACAAGCTATAGAAAATGCTATAAAAAATCCAAGACATATAGACTTAAACCTTGTTAATTCTCAACAATCTAGAAGATTACTTGACAGAATAGTTTGATTTACAGTAAGTCCTATTTTATGGAAAAAAATAAGAAAATGACTTTCTGCTTGAAGAGTACAATCTGTAGCTGTTAAATTAATAGTAGAAAGAGAAAGAGAAATACAAAATTTTAAATCAGAAGAAAATTGGAAAGTAAAAATTCAATTAACTTCAAAATGAATATCATTTTTTGCTGAATTACATAAAATTTGAGAAAAAGTAAAAAAATTAAAAAATATAGATGATGTTGTAAAATTTTTTACAACTTTATGAATTGATATTGAAGATATAAAATCAAAAAAAGATAAAAAATGAAATTTATTTTTTGATATACCCTTAAAATTAAATTTTAAACTTTTAGATTTAGATAAAAAAGAAGTTGTTCGCATGCCTCAAGCGCCTTTTACAACTTCTACATTACAACAAGAAGCTTCTCGTAAATTATGATTTTCTGTAAATCAGACTATGATGATAGCTCAAAATCTATATCAAAATTGATATATTACTTACATGAGAACAGATAGTGTAAATCTATCAGAATTAGCTATAAATGACAGTAAAAATTTTATTTTAAAGAATTTTTGAGAACAATATGCTTTAAAAAATTGAAGAAAATTTAAAAATAAACAAGCAAATTCACAAGAAGCACATGAGGCAATAAGGCCTTCTTATATAGATAAAACTCCAGAAAATTCTTCCTTATCTTGAAATGATCAAAGATTATACAAATTAATATGGGAACGTACAATTGCTTCACAAATGAAAGAAGCTATTATTGAAATTACAACATATATATTTAATCCAGAAATTGCTACAAATCAAGAATGGATTTCCAAATGAGAAGTTATAGTTTTTCCTGGTTTTATGAAATTATATACAGAATGAAATGATGATGAAGAAAGTGAAGAAGAATCTATAAAATTACCAGAATTAAAAAAATGAGAGATCGTTGTTTCAAATACATTATTTTCTAATCAAGTTTTTTCCAAACCCCCTTCTAGGTATACAGAGGCCAGTTTAGTTAAAAAATTAGAAAGTGAATGAATATGAAGACCTTCTACTTACGCTCCAACCATTTCTACAATTATAGAAAGATGATATGTAGAAAAAATAGAAAAAAAGTTAGTACCTACAGAAATTGCTTTTACAGTAAATGATTTTTTGGAACAATATTTTACTAAATTAATGAATTATAAATTTACAGCCAATATAGAAAATGAATTGGACGAAATAGCAAAATGAAAATTAGAATGGATTAAAATGTTAGATAATTTTTATAAAGATTTTAAAATTTTACTAAATAATTCTATGGAAAATTCTACTAAAATAGTTGAGGAAGTTTGAAAAAAATGTCCTCAATGCTCATCAAATCTTGTTTATAAATACAGCAAAAATGGTAAATTTATTTGATGTAGTAATTACCCAAATTGTAAATATATAGAAAATATAGTAGATGAAGATAAAGAAAAATATGTCCAAGAATTAAAAAATAAATATGAATGAAAACCTTGTGAAGCATGATGAACTATAGTTGTAAAAGTTGGTAAATATTGACCATTTTTAGCTAGTTCACTTTATCCTGAAGTTAAATGGATAGGTAAAATACCAAATCAAAAATCAGAAGAATTGGAAACAAAATTTTGATGAGATTCTTGTGATAAATGTGATACATGAATTATGCATGTTAAATTTTCTAGTAGATGACCGTTTTTGGCTTGTAGTAACTATCCAGAATGTAAAAATGCTAAAAATTTACCAAAAAATCAAGATCAATAATTTATATTTTAATATTAAATCATGAAAAAAATATTATTATTAATGATATTTCCATTTTTATTAATGTCTTGTAATTTTACAAAAAATTTAAAAACCGAAAACAATAATATTTGAAATGCAAAAAATATTACAAATACCTGAATTATAGAAACAAATAATACTTGAAATATAAAAAATATTACAAATACTTGAAATAATATATGATATTGAGATGTTTTAAAAAAAGAATCCCAAAAAGAAAATATTGAATGAATTTCTTTATCTTGAGCAGATAAAGAAACAGAAGAAGCAATAGAAGAAATTAATGAAATTTTAAAATGATTATAGTAAAATTTACTTTAAAAAAATTGTTTAACGGTTTTGTGATAGCAAAATCTGGTCTAATATAAAAGGTTTATAAAAAGAAAAAAACAGAAAACCAATTCTTATTAGGTATATATGTATAAGTTCACCCTATTTTGCAATTTTATATAAAAACTTGATTTTATAAAAAACAAATATATACTTGTAAATAAGTAAACTATTTTAATTTTATTACTTATATATATGTTTAAGCAAGTAATATTAAATAATCAAAATCTACTGAAAAATATTGATACAATAAAACGAGATTATGTTTTTTATAATGATTTACTAAAGCTAAATAAAATAGTAAGTTTTGTATGACCAAGAAGAGTTGGAAAAACATTTTTGATGATTGGTTTTATTAAAGATCTTATAAAAACTAATAAACTTAAATTAGAACAAGTAGTGTTTATAGATTTTTCGCTTTATTCAAATGAATTTATAGATTCTCAGGTTCTTTTGTGATGTTTCAAAGAAATTTATCCTGATAAAGAACCATTTTTTGTTTTTGATGAAGTACAAGATATTGTAAATTTTAAAGAATTTATTTTGTCTTTATATAATTTATGATATAAAATATTTTTGAGCTGAAGTAATTCGAAACTACTTTCTTCAGAATTAAGCACTCATTTTAGATGAAGAGTATTTGAATATAAAGTTTTACCGCTTACTTTCAAAGAAATTTTACGATTCAAAAATATCGAATATAAAAGCAATTATTCTACAATAGAGCTTGCTCGTCTTAAAAATGTATTAAATGAAATTCTCGAATTTGGTACTTTTCCTGAGATTTTACTTTCAAATAATGATCTTTTTAAAATAGATAATTTAAAAACTTATTTGGATATTCTTATTTACAAAGATTTGATAGAAAGATATAGAATAGAAAATGAAACCTCTCTTAAATACTTGATAAAAAGTTTTACAATTTCTTTTTCAAAAAATATAAACATTAACAAAATCTATAATGAACTAAAATCTCAAAACATTAAGATTTGAAAGACAACCTTATATGAATATTATGAATACTTAAAAAACGTTTTTTATGTTTATGAGCTTGAAAATTTTTATAATCCAAAAGCTTCAAATAAAGCCTTTTTATATAATATTTGATTTAATAAGATTTTCTGAAACAAAGATAATGTCTGACAAGGTTTTGAAAATATAATATTTTTGGAATTACTTAAAAAATATGACAAAATCTATTTTAAAAAAAATTGATCCGAAATTGATTTTTATATTCCCGAAATAAAAACAAATATTCAAGCATGTTATAATCTTGATAATACAAATTACAAAAGAGAAACTAGCGTATTTGAGGACAACAATACAAAAAATATTTTAGTTTATTTTTCAAAAGATATAAATTTTAAAACAACTAATAAATTTGAATTAATAAATTTTTTTGATTTTATTTTTAATTTATAGTTTTACATTTATGACAACCGAAAAAATTATTGAAACAAAAACTTGTAAACTATGTTCTGCAAAGTTTGATATTACAGATAAAGATCTGGAATTTTATGATAAGATAAGTCCTGTTTTTTAATGAAAAAAATATTCAATTCCCACTCCAACTTTATGTCCAGATTGCAGACAACAGAGAAGACTATTTTTTCGTAATGAAAGAAATTTGTATAAAAGAAAATTTGATTTTTGTAATAAAGATATTATTTCTATGTATTCTCCGGATAAAACATATAAAGTTTATTGTAATGAATGAAAACAACTTATGCTCCAGATAGACCTGAGATTGTGTATTGTGAGAGTTGTTATGAGAAGGAGGTGTATTAAAAAACACTGGGTTTAAATTATATTTCAAATAAACTTGAAATATTTATAAAAATACATATATTATTCAAGTATATCTTAAACTTTTTAAAATGATTGATTCTATATTAAATGAAAAAATTATAAAAAGAGGCTTTTATCTTGATATTATAGAAAAATATATGGATTCCCCTGTTATAAAAGTGCTTACTTGAATGAGGAG
>CAYUQQ010000037.1:6365-8112 GCA_964446905.1 uncultured Candidatus Peribacteria bacterium | reverse complement strand
ATCAGTATCAGGAGTTGCATTTTCATCTATAGGTACATATATTGCCCTTGGTGATAATCAAAGTGCATAACATTTTGAATTCATAAGAGCAGCAGCTCATGCTGACCTAGCAGAGCAGTTGTTTGCATTACTCATATCACGAACAGTCCTTGCAACATTCGTAACAGATATCTTTGAAGAATCTATTGTTAATGTATTATCAAGATAATTTGTTTCAGTAAAATTTACTTTAATAAAATCAACTTTACCATTTCAATCTGTATCTAATGTTTCAGCACTTGAAACTGTCGGAGCTGTATTATCAAGTGTAAACACTGCATCTGAAGTATCAGAAATAGTTCATGCAGCATTCGTAATTTTTATACAATAATTACTTCAATCCATACCTGCAGTATTATAAGTTGTTGAATTATCAGGATCAGTAATTGCAGGTCAAATAGCTCATCCCCATCCTCAACCAGCACATCAATCAGATTTTATATAAACATTTACATTTTCAGCACAATTTGTTCTTGTAAATGTAATATTTATAGTTCATCATTTAATTTCTCATCAATTTAGAGAAGTAACAGTCAATGCTTCACATGCTGCACTCGCACTTGAAACCCCAACTATTAAAAATAGCAGAGATAGCACTATTAAGGCAGTATGCTTTAAATATTTAAATTTACTCATATAAGAATAAAGTAAAGAAATAAAATAAAATAAAATTAAAAATAAATTAATAACTTAATTAGGGGGTTGTTTTTATGTGGAATTGTAGGATTTAGAATGTTTTTTTGGTGGAAGCAAAGAATTTTGTTTCCAAGTTTTCTGTTCTCTATAAAGTCAAACTATATAAATAAATTCTCATTTAATTTTATATACAATTTTAAATTTATAATGAGATTCTATTATTTCTCTATATCCCTTTCCTTTAGGAATTCATAAAAATGGGAAGCTTTCAAGTAACTTTATACTTTCATAAATATATAATTGAACTTTATTTGCATAAAATATATTATCAAAAGAAATATATTCAACAACTTTACTAATACTTTCTATAGCTCTTTTTTGGATCTTTACTTTAAATATTCTTTATTTTTTTTAGAAAATAAATTGTTTTTAATAAGTAAAAAGGCTTCATCTAAATCATAAGCTATTCAAGTTTTTTCAAATTCTTCTTCTGATTCAATTATATCTTGAATATCTTCAAAAGAATATCAAGCTTTTTTAAAATTATCTATTTGATCTTTAGTTAACATATTTTAAAAATTAAAAATAAATTAATAACTTAATTAGGGGGTGTGTTTATGTGGAGTTGTATGTTATCATTATAGCTATATTATTAGAATGTAAAATTAAAAAATAACTTCAGTATAATTATTATTATCTATATCAGATATAGATTTATCGATATCATTTCAAAATAATTTTATATAGTTTTCTTTAGTTATATTTTGTCATTTAAAAGTTTCTTTTTTTACAATAGATATAGGTATAAATTTTCATTTTATATATTGGAATAAAACTAGCAGTCTAATCTTTTTTCAAGATAAATATCATTTTAAAACTTTAGCTACTTCTAAATTATCTATAATAATTAAATCTTTAGTATTTGGGTATTTTTTTATTAAACTTATAATTTCATTTTGAGATATTATTTTCAATTTTAAAAGGAGTTTATCAAAATTTTTAGTAAAAACTATTTTCATATATTAAAGTTTAGAAGCTAATAAAGCTAGTTTTGATTTTATATTTTTTGATT
>CAYUQQ010000037.1:4820-6328 GCA_964446905.1 uncultured Candidatus Peribacteria bacterium | reverse complement strand
CAGCTTCATCAAAAAATAATTCATTTTGATCTTCTTTTTTATAAATTCTACTTTTACTTTTTATAGATAATCAATTATTAACAAATTTATTATATTCAGTAATAGTAAATTTTACTATAACTGTTTTACTATCTTTATCTAAAACTTTTGGCATAAATTTAAGATTAAAAATTAAAATAAATTAATAACTTAGTTAGGGTGGTGTGTTTATTTGAAATTATTGATTATAATTATATTTATATTATTAGAATGTAAAATTAAAATTTATCTTTATATTTAAAAATAGAAACTATGTAAATATTAATAAATTTAGTTTTAATGTGTTTCATTAAAAAATTAAAATATCAATCAATTTTTTCTAAAATATTCATACAAAAATTTGCTTTTATTTATTATCAATTTATATACATTTTGTTAAAGAACAAATTTTTTATTCAATTTTAAATAAAAAATTTATGTATTTATTTTTATTTAATTTAAGCCAATAAATAACCTAATTTAAAGATTAAAAATAAACTAAAAAATTTATTAAAAATAATTAGTACTAACATTTTATGTGTATGTATTAAAAACACAAATTAAAAGAAATTGACTAAATAATTTTTATATTTTGAATTAATTTCATTAAAAAATATGTTAAAAAATGTGTTTGCAATTTTTTAAAATTACATAAAATCAATTTGTTATATTATTAATAATTTATATATGCAAAATTTTTTATCAAAAATTAAGAGTATTTTAAATAATACTACTTCAAGATATATACTTTATTGAATATGATGATTAGTGGTATTAATATGCTCTTTCTTTTTATATAAAGAAATAAATTTAAGATTTTTTATTGCTCCTCAGGTAAATGGAGCAAATTTTAGCTTAGAATACCGTAAAATACCATTTGATATTGAAAGTATAGATATATCTTTTTCTTCTGATTTAGACAAAAATTCAATTAATAAAAATAATTTTAAAATAGATCCTTTTGTAGATTGAGAATTAAGTCTTAAATCTGCTAATACTATTAGTTATAAATTAAATCAAAAATTAGAAATAGATAATTCTTATTTAATTATAATCAAAGATATTAAATCAAAATATTGAACAAAATTAAAGCAAGAAATAACTATAAATGTAGAAACTGTAGCCTGAGCAAAAGCAACAAAAATAATACCAGAATGAAATTTGGAAAATATAACACAAACTCTTACTGTACTTTTTAATATACCTATAATACCTCTTACTAGTCTAGATAACAAAGATAAACTTCCTTGTCCTATATCTATTAGCCCATCTATAAATGGTAAATGTAAATGGATTTCTTCAAATATATTGGAATTTACTCCAAATACAAATTGGGAATGAGCAACTAAATATGAAATAAAAATCAAAGATACCCCTTGATTGCTTTATAAAATAAGTGAAGAATTAAATACAAATTTAACAACTCCAGATTTAGATTTTTTTATTACAAATAATTTTAATCCTCAAAAATGAATTATTTTAAAATCAAA
>CAYUQQ010000037.1:0-4810 GCA_964446905.1 uncultured Candidatus Peribacteria bacterium | reverse complement strand
GCCAAGTTGTCACCAGAAAAGGCGGATATTCAGATGAATTATTTTAAAATCAAACTTCCCTATTGATTTAGAAATTTTAAAAAATAATATTACAGTAAAAAAATGAAATATTATTGAAAATATTACAATTACTTCTGTAAAAAATGAAAACAATAAAGATAACGAAACATTATTTAATATATTACCAAAAAATTGATTTTTTGAATATTCCACAAATTATTTAGTTACATTAAATAATTGATTTAAGCCAAAATATTGAAATATTAATTTTAAATGACCTAAAAATTTTTATATTACAAGTTCAAATTTTTTAATTGAAACCATTCCTTATCAAAATAAATTTGATTCTTGATGAGTCTTAAAAGATACTCTAAATTTTGATTTTAATAAAGAAAAAAATGAACATATTATTCCTTTAAATAATTTATTTTTTAATTTAACATTTTGAGAAGAAATTAATTTAGATAAATCATATTTTAGCTTTGAGTGAACATCTTGAATAAGTGAAAACTTTACAATATCTTATATAAAAGAAGAAATATATAAATGAGGCAAAAAAGAAACTCAAGAAAATAAAACAAAAATTAAATTTGAATTAAAAAACAATTTAAAACCAAATACTATTTATAAATTAAAAATAAATAAAAAGGCTAGTAAATCATTAAAAGAAGATGTTATTAAACTATTTAAAACTTCTCCAGAATTAGAAATTAATGATTTAGTTTTTGTTAATAATACTTCTTTATGTTTATATTTTAATAATAATCTTGAAGATGATTATTTAAATTACGAACAAGAAAAAGAAATTTTATCTTTTATGTCTTCAGAGCCAAAAGCAAATTTTAATTCTTTTTATAAATATATATATTATCGAAATACTTACGAAAAAAAATTATGTCCAGATAAACCATGATTAATTACTTATTTATTAAATACAAGATTTAATCCAAATTCTTCTTACAATATCCACATTAAATCATGATTAAAAGATAAATATGAAAATAAGTTAAAAAATGATTTTAATAAAAATATTAAAACTTGAGAAATTGATATTAAAGATAAATATTTGTATTCTTCTTTAAATAAAGATGTTAATGTAATACCTAGTAATATTCCTATAATTATAAATTTACAATCAATTAATATTGCAAAAGCAAATATTGAAGTTTGCGAATTAAATTTGGATTGATATTTGGATTATGCCAATAATAAAGTTGTAAATTTTAAAATGAATTTTGCAAATTCAAAAAAATGTAGATTTAAAAAATAAATTTTGGACACTATCAAATAATAAATTTGATTTAGAAAAAGATATTTTTTGATCTAAAATATCTTCAAATTTTATATTAATTAGATGAAGTATAGATTATTTTAATAGACAAGAATGATACAAAGATTACGGTCGTGAATTTATAAATGTATATATTCGTTCTAATTTATCTTTGGTATTAGAAACTGCTGAAAACAAAAGTATAATTTTTGCTTCTGATTTTACTGGTACAGATATACCAAAAGATTTAAAATTTGAAATTTACGATAAAAATTGAAAAATTTATAAAGATATTAAATTTGACGAATGAAAATTAATTTATGAAACTCAAATAAAAGATATTAGATTAATTATAGCCAAAAATGACAAATATTTTTGAATTATAAATACAAACATTGATAGTGCTTCAAATTATGATTTTAAATATATTTCTTGAATGGATAGTTCTAATAAGGATTATTTATATTTATATACAGAAAGACCAATTTATAAACCATGAGATACTGTATTTTTTAAATGATTATTAAGAAAATTTAATTTTAATTGATATTCTAAATCAGATATAAAAGAAGGTACATTAAAAATATTGGATGAAAATTATAATTTTGTAAAAGAAATAGCTATAAAAATAGATAAAAATTCAAACTTTAATTGAAATTTTACTATATCAAAAGATTCTAAATTATGAAGATTTCACTTTGAATTTTATTGAAAATGATGACTTGAATCAATTTATAATGATTGACACTTTTTTGTAGAAGAATACAAAAAACCTGTATTTAAAATAAACTTAGACTCAGATAAATCTGACGCAATAATTTGAGATACTATTAATTTAAAATTAAGTTCTGAGTATTATTTTTGATGAAAAATGTTTAATGCTGAATATTTTAAATGAATTTTAAGTCAAAATTATTTCTTTGATGCAAAAGATTATAGTGATTATCAATTTTGAAAATGATATGAATATTTTAATTGTATTTACTGGTGATACTGTAATTATTATGATAACATAATTGATTTTTGAGAATGAAAATGAATTATTTGAACAAATTGAGAAGAAACAATTAGTTTTAATTTCCCAAATAAAGCATTAAATGAATATGAAGAATTAAATTGAGAAAAAATTTATAATTTTAATTTTACAGTTACTGATCCAGATACTCAATTACAAGTATCAAAAACAAAAAGTATAATTTTACATACAACAGATTGATATGTTGGTCTAAAATCTTCTTATTGGAATAGTAAAAACGATTGAATTAAACTTGATGGTATAGTACTTGATTATGATGCTAAACCTTTATCTTGAAAAGAAATTCTTATTAGAATTTATAAAACAGAATGGAAAAATGTAAAAAAACAATGAGTAGATTGAACATTTTATAATGATTACGAATTAGAAAAAATTTTGGAAAAAGAATATGAATTAGTATCTAATTCAAAATGAGAAATATTTGATACATATATAACAAAAAATGATTGAGAATATGAAATAAGAGCTACTTATACATGAAAAAATTGAATTTGATATGATTCATATATAAATACTTATGTTTCTTGAGATAGTATTATGGAATGGAATAATTGAAATAATACTGTTACAGATTTGGTGGCAGAAAAAAGTATTTTAAAAGTTTGAGAAAATGCTATATTTACTCTTAAATCCCCTGTACCAAAAGGTAAAATATTTATTAGCATAGAAAAAGATGACGGTATTTTAGATTATTTTGTAAAAGATATCGATTCTTTTGGTCCAAAACTAAATATTTTAATTAAAGATTCTTATTATCCAAATTTTTATGTAAAAGCATTTTTAATATGAAAAGATAATCCAGCTAATCCTTTACCAACTTTTAAAAGAGCTTTGAGTGTTATAAAGGTTGTTACTGAATATAAAAAATTAAATGTAAAAATTACTACTGATAAAAAATATTATTTACCATGACAAAAAATTAATTTAAAAATAAATGTTACTGATGAAAATTGAAATTGAGTAGCTAATGCAAATTGAAGTATTTCTATTGTAGATGAGAGTTTACTTGCTTTAAAATGAAACCCAAAGAAAAATCCTTTTGCCTTTTTTTATGATATGAAAAGATATTTAGGTACTTTAACTTATTTATCACTTATTAATTTAATAGAAAAATTAGAAATCAAAGATATACGTGATTGAGAAAAATGATGAGCATGAGATTGAGTAAAATGATGATATGCACAAAAGAAAAGATGAGTTTTTAAAGATACTTCATTTTGGCAAGCAGATTTTGTTACTGATACAAATTGAAACTCTTCTATTACTACTACTGCCCTACCAGACAATCTTACTACATGGAATATTGAAAGTGTAGTATCTACCGCTTCAGATAATAAAGTATGAGTATGAGAAACTACTATAATAACAAACAAAAAATTAATGATAAACGAAAATCTACCTAGATTTTTTGGATCAAATGATAAGATTATCTTATCTCCTGTAATTTTTAATAAAACATGAGTTGACCAAATTTTTGATGTAAATATTTCTTCTTCAAATATTAAAATAAAAAATCCGACTCAACAAATACTTATTTTAAATTGAGAACAACAAAAAATAGAATTTGAATGAGAAGTTATTGATACTTGAGTTTTGTGAGAAGATTCAAATTTTGTAGCAAAGATTAATTTTAAAGCAAAATGACTTAAATCGGGAGATATTGATGAAATAGAAAAATTTATACAAATTAAAGAATCTTCTACAAAAGAATCTGTTGTAACTACATGAAAAACAGATAATGTAAGTTTTGAAGAAAAGATAGATCTAACTGGTCTTATATTTTCTTCTGTAAAATTAGTAATAAATTATTCTGCTACACTATTATCAAATATTACTTCATGAATGGATTATCTTAATAATTTTCCATATTGATGTAGTGAGCAAAAAACATCTGCTTTAATGCCAAATATTTATATAAAATCATTGCATGATACATTATGATTACCTTTTGATTTAAAAACAAAAATGTTAAAAAAATGGGAAAGTGAAGATAAATGATATATCAATATTTCTGTTGATGAAACAATAAAAAATTATTTATCTGATATTGAAAAATATCAACAATTTGATTGAGGATTTGCTTATTGGGATAATTTTTATAATTTTTCTGATTTTAATCTAACTAGTTATATAATAAATTCTGTAAGTGATATTCAAAAATTATGATATCAAGTTAAAGAAATAACTTTTAATAATGCTGTACTTTATTTAAAAGGTCAATTTTATAAAAATCAAAAAGAAAATTGTACTATAAATAATAATAATAATTGTAAATATACTGAAACCGAAAGATTAAATGTAATAGAAGCTATTCTTTGATATAAAAATAATGATTACGAAACATATAAAATGTACAAACTTTTAGATTTAAAAAATACAAGTATTAGTACAAAAATTAAAGAAATTAAAGTTATCTCTTTATTAAAAAAATTAAAAGATTTAAATGAACAAGAAAAACAGATTTTGAATAAAAAATGAATTGATTTAGTAAATACAATATTAAA
>CAYUQQ010000036.1:4795-8414 GCA_964446905.1 uncultured Candidatus Peribacteria bacterium | reverse complement strand
AAAATGAAAATATTTAATATTTTCATTTTTTTATTTTTAAAATTTTAATAATTATACTTATAGAAAATTGTTTGATAGTCTTATTATAACGAAACTTGGTTTAATCTGAAATGTTTCTAAAAAGTAAAGAATACAAACAAATTCTAATCGGATATAATTTTATATTAAAAATTATATTTATATAAAGTCAATCAATTTTGTTTTGACAAAATATTATTTTAAAGTATCAATATACTTGAATTTTTATTAATTTAATTTTTTATATATGTCTTCAAATGAAAAAAATGATAGTTTAATCAAATTTAATACTTGAATTTATTGATGAGATGAAATAAAAACTAATAGTATCATTGATCAATTAAAAAATTCAGTTTCTGATCTTATATGAGTAAAAGTTGATTCAAATGAGTTTAAAAATAATATAATAGATAAAAAAACGATTGAATGACAAATTTTATCTAAAATGTATGATTTAGAGTTAAAAGCTAAATTTATTGAATTTATATTCAATCATCCTCCTTTAAATTGTTCAAGAATAAATATACCTCCAATTATAAATGTTTATTCTTGACCAAAAGAAAGTGATTTAATTATAGTTAATGATGAATATATAAATGCTTGTTGGTGAAATGAATGAGAAATAAGATCTAAAAATCCATTAATTAATTGAAAAAAACCATCTGCAGAAATTTGTAGACAACTTGCAAAAGAAAATAAACTTTATGATGAAATTTTTGATAAAGAAAATGCTTCTAAAGCTAGACTTAAAGCTCATGAAAAATTTAATACAGCAGCTCAAGACGATGTTTATGAAATGAAAAATACTTGAAGATTTATTAAATATCATAGATTTTTGGATCAAGAATCTCAATGAACTATTCGTATTTGAGAAGATGTTACTGAAAATTCATCGTTTAGAAATTATATACAACAAAACATAAAAGATATACCTCTTGATTTTACAAAAGATTTGACAAATTTTATTAAATTAATCTCACAAAAAGAAACATCTTTAAAAGATTGTAAATATAATTTAGTTACAGCAATTAAAAAATTAAGAAGTATAAGTAATATTTGAGACATGCTTTATAATTGACCATTTTTGGTAAGTGCAATTTTAAATTTTAATGAAAAAGAATGTGTAGATAAACTTGTACTTGCAAATAAGGCTTTTGTTTGAACTACAGAATATCCAATAGAGGAGCTTAATAGATTATATGAAAAATGATTATATAATAATTCTTTATATAGTAATGTTGATCAAAAAAAATATATAGAAGAAATGGTGATTCAATTAAAAAATATTTGACATTATAATGAATATTTTAGTATGGAAACTTTAGGTTTATTAATAAAAAATATTTGATGGGATACTTATTATATGAATATTTGATGAAAAGAATGATCAATTCGTATTTGAAGTATTATAAAAGAAGAAGAATAAAAATATAAAAAATTATAAAATAGGTCATATAATATGACCTATTTTATAATTTTTGTAATTTATACTAAAAAATGTTTATATAGTAAAATAATTTATTTTAAAGCAAGATAAAATTATTTTAATAAACAACAACTTTGATTAAGTATATTATTGATTATTTGTTTGAAATTAGAGGTAAATAAAATTTATTAAAAAATTTAAACTTAATTTAAACTTAGTTATTAATATAGCTATACAAAAATATTTTATATTTTTAATTTTATATATTATGAAAACCAAATTTATTTATATTTTTATAGCAATCATTACTTGATTAGCCATAGTAGCATGATCTAGTTATGCTATAAGTAATAAAGATTGAAAATGATTTTGAATATTTAAATCATTTAAATGACAAAATCAATCAATTGATAAAAAAATTAATAATCTAGATAATTGAGTAGAAATTATACATACTTCTACTAATACATGATTTTTAAATCAAATACAAAAAATATTTGGTTCTTGATCAAGTATTTCAGCAAATATAAATGCAGTAAAAACAGATGATTGATATAAAGTTACTATTACTACTCTTAATAAAGATTCTGTTAAAATAATACAAGAGTTTGTAAATAATTGAAAATTATGAATGTGAGGATTTTGAATGAATAAAATGATGTGAAATCAGAAAATGATGAAAAATCAACCTAAATTGGATAAATGATGTTGAATAATGTGATTTAATAAAGATGTAGAAAGAAATGTATCAAAAATAGATAATTGAGTGATTGTAACATTAACTTCATCTAATACATGAGTGTTAATACAATTACAAAAACAGTATGAATTTATGAAAGATAGACAAATTGAAAATTCCACAATTAAACATGTAGTAGAAAAATTAGATAATTGAATAAAAATTACAATTACTGCTACAAACAAAGAAGATATAGAAAAAATTCAAAATATGGAAAATCAAAAATTCAATACTCCTATGATACCTATAAATAATGATAAACAAAAATGAAGAAAATGATTTAATAAATTTAAAAAAGAATAAGATATAAATATATATTATTTAAATAAAATTAAGATTAGGTCTTGTAATTACAAGACCTAATCTACTAAATATTATAAGAATTAGTTTATTTATATTTTATACCTTAAAAAATTGTTCTACGGTTTCGCGGTAGCGAAGCCTAGTCTAATTTAAAATGTTTTTAAAAAGAAAAAACCAAAAATCAATTTTTATTAGGTATAGTTATATTTAAATATTCTTATTTCTAAAACAAAAATAAAATCTAAAATATTTTTACTTATATTAGTTTTTATTTTTTTGATTATGTTTTTTAATTTATACAAAATAAGAAATTTTTTTACTTTTTGAAAAATTTTAATAATTATTTTAATAATTTGAATTTGAGTTTGAACATATTTTATTTTTTTTAAAACCAAAGAAACGACAAAAACAATAACAGTAAAATCTGTTGTTAAAATTTGAGATATTCAAGATTCTATATCTGTAATTTGAACAGCCAATTTAATAGATGAACAAAAAATTCAATTTAATCAAAATGGACAAGTAGCTTTAGTTCATTTTAAAGAATGAGATAATGTAAAAAAATGAAATATTATAGTAGAATTAGATAAAAAAGATTTATTAAATTCTATAAAACAAAGTGAAATAGATTTGAATAATGCAAAAATTAAATTAGCTCAAGATTTAAAACCTGTAGAAAAAAAGGATATTTTAAATGCAGAAAATAATATATTAAAATCACAAAATGATCTTATTAATGCAGAAGCAAATTTAATTAATTTACAAAAAGAACAAGATAATAAAATATTTGATTTACAAAATCAGATTAATGCACAAGAATCGGAAATAAAAAGTAAAGAAAATCAATTACAATTAACAAAAAACGAATTCAAATTGCTTATAGAACAAGAAGAAAAAAATTTATCAAATACTAATATTGATATACAAAAAACTATTAATACTGCTTTCACTGATCTTAGAAAATATATTATAAATGCTCAAAATTATTTAAATAGCATAGATGAAGTTTTTTGATTTACAGATTTTAATAAATCTAAAAGTTTAGATTATATTCTTTATATTTCAGCAAAGAATACTAATTTAAAAAATCAAACTGAACAAGAAGTTCAAAAAGACAAGGACATAAAAATATT
>CAYUQQ010000036.1:0-4785 GCA_964446905.1 uncultured Candidatus Peribacteria bacterium | reverse complement strand
CAGTCATATTAAAATTTTTATAAAGGCATAAAACAAATAATTTATATATACAAAATAATAGTTACTATAATTCTATTTCTAATAGTTGAATTACAAATGAAGATATTATAAAACTTACTAGTTGAATATTGGATTTATATGATAATCTTATTATTTTGTCAAAAAATGCTAGTGATGCAATTAAGTCAAGTATAACAAGCTCTAATTATTCTCAATCAAATATGGATTCTCATTATTCTACAATGTCTCAAATATTAAATCAAGCACAAAGCTGATTTGATCAAATTAGGACTACTCTAATAAATTTACAAAAAATAACAGATCCTGATTTTTTAAAACAACAAAGTGAATCTGCTATTAATAAACAAAAATTAAATATTAATGATTTAGAAAATAATTTACAAAAACTGAAAAATGCTTTAATTGTATTAAATAATAATTTAGAATTTACCAAAAAAACTTATGAAAATCAATTAAATCAACAAAATCTTAATTTAAAAAGTATACAAAATACTTTGGAAATAAATAAAGAAAATTTAAACTATATTCAAAGATGAGCAACTCCAGAACAGATCTCTTTATCTAAAAATAGTATTGCAAAACAAGAAATTGCTTTATCACAAGCAAAAGATCAAATTAAAAAATATCAAATTGAGGCTCCATTTGACTGAATTATTAAACAAATTGATTTTAAAATATGAGATAATTTAAGTACGCAAGATAATACAAAATACATATATCTTAATAATCCAAATATAATTGAGCTTACATCAGAATTGGATCAAACAGATATATGAAAAGTAAAAATATGACAACAAGCTACAATGGTTTTTGATACATTTCAAAATATATCATTTACTTGAGTAATAAATAAAATTGATTCATCACCAGTAATTACATCTTGAGTAACTTCATATAAAATTAAAATATCTTTTGATAAATGAAAATATGATATTTATACTTGAATGACGGCTAAAATAAA
This sequence comes from uncultured Candidatus Peribacteria bacterium, assembly GCA_964446905.1. GTDB lineage: Bacteria > Patescibacteriota > Gracilibacteria > BD1-5 > UBA2023 > CAYRGR01. The sequence goes on along the minus strand of CAYUQQ010000036.1, from coordinate 3,803 downwards.
TATTTTAATTAAAAGTGCTTCAGATAAATTAATTATACCAACAGCATTTTTACAAAAAAACAAAAATAAAAATTATGTTTTATTAGATAACAATACAAAAGAATGAAAAAAAATAGAAATTAAAACATGATTAAGTAATTCTGTTGTTACAGAAATAATTGATTGACTAAAAGAATGAGATATTGTTTTAAGAAATATTACAATATCTTCTAATACATGAACATGAAGTAATAATTCTAATCAGAGATCTTGATGAATGTTTCCAGGTGGTGGTTCATGAGGATGATGAGCTTGAAGAATGTTTAATCATTAATATTATTATTTAATAAATTATGGAATCTTTAATTAAACTTGAAAATATAAAAAAAACTTATTTTATTTGATGAGAATATTATAATGTTTTAAAATGAATTAATTTAGATATAAATAAATGAGAATTTGTATCAATTATGTGAGAATCTTGATCTTGAAAAACTACTCTTATGAATATAATTTGAATGTTAGATGTGCCAACTAGCGGAAATTATTATTTTAATGCACAAGATGTTTCTAAAGTAGATGATGATGATCAAGCAATTTTAAGAAGAAAAAATATTGGATTCATTTTTCAAAGTTATAATTTATTACCTAGGATGAATGCTATAAAACAAGTTATGTTACCTTTGATATATCAATGAATTTGAAAAAAAGAAAGAGAAAAAAGATCAATAGAAGCTTTGGTAAAAGTTTGACTTAAAGATAAAATTTATTCATTACCAAATGAAATGTCTGGTTGACAACAACAAAGAGTAGCTGTGGCTAGATCTATTGTAACAAATCCTCTTTTAATTCTTTGAGATGAACCAACTTGAGCACTAGATAGCAAAACATGAATTGAAGTAATGGAAATTATTAAAATGTTACATGATGAATGAAAAACTATTTTAATTATTACTCATTCTGAAGAAATTAATAAAATTGCAAAAAGACATATTTTTATTAAAGATTGATTAATTATATAGATTTAATAATAATTTTTGTTTTAAAAATTGAGTAAATTAGATTTATTAAAAATTTTATTTTAAATATAATATATTTTTATGATAATTAAAGAGCATGTATTATGAGCTATAGATTCAATAACTCATAATAAACTTAGATCTACATTAAGTATGCTTTGAATAATAATTTGAGTATTTTCAATTATTGTTATGCTTGCTATATGACAATGAACATCAAGTCAAATAATAGATAGATTCAATAACATGGGGGCCAATTTAATTTCAATTTCTCCTTGATGAAGTAATTCTTCAAATGTTAGAAATACCTGATGATGATCTTCTTCGCCTTCAACATTAATGACAGATGATTTATTAAATTTTATAAAAGAAATACCATGAGTTAAAAATATATCACCATCTGTTTCTACAAGTAAACAATTAATTTATTGATCATATAATTCAAATGTGCAAATAATTTGAGTTAATCCTATATATAAAGAATTAAAAAATTTAACTATTACAAATGGTAATTTTATTTCAGAAGAAGATGTAAATAAATCAACTGCAAATATTATTTTATGATATGAAGTAGCACAAAATACTTTTTGAAATGAAGATCCTATATGAAAAGAAATAAAATTATGAAATAAATTATTTATAGTAATATGAGTTTTGGGAGATTCTTCTCAAACAAATAGAAGAGCTGTTGTACCTATTACTACTGCAATGCAAAAACTTGTTTGAACACATTATTATTCAGCACTTGATATAGAAATAGATAATGTTTCCGAATTAGAATTTATGAAATCATTTATTAAACAAGAATTAAATAGATATTTAAATATTAAATCAGAAAATGATGAGCCTTATACTATTTCAAATTTAACTGAAATTGTTTCTCAAATTGAACAAGTAACAGGTACTTTTACAATGTTTTTAGCATGAATTGCAGCCATATCTCTTATAGTATGATGAATTTGAGTAATGAATATTATGCTTGTTTCTGTAATTGAAAGGACAAAAGAAATATGAATAAGAAAAGCTTTATGAGCCACAGGAAATGATATATTATCTCAATTTTTAATTGAATCTTTAATTATTAGTTTAGTAGCTTGATTTTTGTGAATTTTATTGAGTTTTGGAATTGTAGCTATTATAAATAAATTTATGACCGCTATAATTACAACAAATTCTGTTTTTATAGCTTTTTGTTCTGTTGTATTTATTTGAATAGTATTTTGAATTTTACCAGCATCAAAAGCATCCAAATTAAAGCCTATAGATGCATTAAGGTTTGAATAAAATAAAATTTAATCTAAAATATTACGGATACTTTATTTTTTTTATTTTTTGATTCAAATATTATATGCCAACCGTGAAGTTCGGTGATTTTTTTTGAAATAGAAAGTCATAATCAAAATCAATAAGAATTTCTTGATTTATCAATTTGATAAAATGGATCAAAAATATGAGTTACCTTTTCTTTGCTTATATTTTCTCATTCATTTATTATTTCTATAAATTTATTATTAATATTTACAATAATTTGAGATTTAATATTGGCGTATTTATAAGCATTTTCTATTAAATTTTTAAATAAAGAATTTAATAAAAATTTATTTCATTTTATTATTAATTCTCAATTTATAATAAAACTAATTTTATTTTTTTTGTACAAAAATTTTAGTTTTTCAAAAATAGAATTTATTAAATATTTTAAATCTATATTCTCGATCTCATTTAAATTATTATTTTCACTTAAAAATAATAATCAATTAATTATAGATTCCATATTATTTAATTCTTCTTTTGAAGATTTCATAAAATTTTTTAATTTTCATTTCATTTCTTCTAATTCGATATTTGTTTTTAAAATTGCAATAGGGGTTTTTAATTCATGAGCGACATTGTGATTAAATTCAGTAAGTATTTTATTTGCATCTTCTATAGGTTTAATAGTAATTTTGGCTAATTTTAAAGAAATAAAATAAATTATAATTAAAATTAAAATACTCAATAATCATGCTATTAAAATTAATCTTTTTTCTGCAGATTTAAAATTTGAAACATCTTTTGCTAAAAATATTGTATATTTTCATTTATTTAATCAGTAAATAAATATTTCTTTTTCTCAAATCTTTTTTTGTATAATTTCATTTAAATTAAATTTAAAATTTTTATCAAAATCTATTTCGTCAAAAATTCAACGAGAAAATATTTTTCAATTTTCATTAATAATAAAAAAATCACGTATTCAAAAATTTCATTGTCTACGTATTCAAAAATTTATAAATCATCTTGGTCTATCATTTATTTCTTCTATTAATCATTCTGGAAATCGGGGCATTTTTTGAGTAATTGTAATTAAATTATTAAATTCACTTTTTTGTTTAAAAAACCAATCTATATGATAAATATAAATTAAAAGTAAAATTAAAAATACAAAAACACAAAATAATACTCATGTAATTTTTAATGCGAGTATTTGTTCTTTTGATAGAGACTTGATATTCATAATTATAATTTATTATAAAAATCAAAACATGTATAAAGGAATTACTCATTTTTCTCAAACAATAATATCATCTTTAATTAAATAAGATTGTTTTATATTTTTAATTTGTTTGAAATTCTTATTTTTTCATCAAATTTCAAATAAATAATTTCATACTTTAAAATCTCAAATTTTAGAAAAAGATATTTTATTTTGTGAATTTTGGATACTTTTTACAAAAAAACATTCTCTTATGGTTCAGATATTTACTTCTTTTTGTAAAAAATGATTTATAGAATAAATAATATTAGTATTATCTAAATATATTT
>CAYUQQ010000035.1:0-8567 GCA_964446905.1 uncultured Candidatus Peribacteria bacterium | reverse complement strand
TTTTTGATTAAGAATATATTCAATTTTCTTTTTTTGAGGTTCTGTAACATAAAAATTTATTGCATTACCATATTTTTTTCTATTTATCATAATTTTTAAATTAATAATATATATTGAAAATATATTTTATAAATTAATAATGTCAATTTAAAATTAATTTTTTATATATTTTTTAAGAATATTTAATTTTAATTATTAATATAATTTATATATTTAATATCAATTTTTTTTAACAAACTTGAAATATTTAAAATTTGATTATTATATTTTAAAAATTTTTTATAATTAAATTTATAAAAAAACATGAAAAAAATAATTAAATTTTTGTGTATATATTTTGTTTTTTTTTCTATTTTAAATATTTTTGCAAATAATAGTTGAACTGTTTTAAATAATAATGATCAAGTTCAAATTTTTCTTGAATCATCTTCTTGAGAGGTTAGTGTTTGAGAAAGTTTTAAACTTATTTTAAACATTACAAATTCATGAAATTTTTTACAAATAAATAATCCAGAAATTTTATGAATAGAAAATTTTTCAATATATAGCACATCTCAATCTACAAATATGAGTATTATTAATAATAATGTTTCAAATAAAACAATATTTACATTTAGTGTTAAACCATTAAAAAGTTGAATTTTTACAATTTGACCGTCTCAAATTAATATATGATGAAAAGTGTTTCAAAGTAATATCGTTAAAATAAAAGTAAATAATTTAAATTTAAATAAACAAAACAATATTGATACTGAAGTTGCTATTCCTAATTTAATAGAATCAAATAAGAACTCCAATTTTTTTAATTTAGAAAAATTTATATATATATTTTGAATTATTTTAGTTTTTGGTATAATTGTTACATATTTTTATATATCATATATAGATAATAAAAAAAATATTAATATACCTAAAACAACAATTATAAATAATAATTACATATCTGTTGATAATTTAGAAGAAAATAAGTACTTAGATATAATTTATGATTATTTTAAAAAAAATTATAACATTGATTCAAGAAGCTTAACTTTTAAAGAATTATTATTAATTGAAAAAAATCCAGTAAAAAAAGATGTTTTAAAAAAAATTTTTAATTTATTAAACCAAAAACTTTATTCAAAGCATGATATAAATAAAGAAGAATTATTAAATTTACTCAAAAATTTTATTAATTATACTTAATAAAATTATTTGATGGTTAAATTAATCTAGTTTAAAACATTTTTAAAAAAACCGAAAATTAATTATTATTAGATATATTAAAACTTATTTTTTTAATTATAAATTTATGAAAGAAAAAATTGTTTCAGAAAAATATGAAATATTAAATGAATATAGAGAAAAAATAAACATCATAAAACAAGAAATTAAAAAAATTGTTATATGACAAGATATTTTAATTAATAATCTTATTATTACATTATTGTCTTGATGACATATAATTTTAGAATGAGTTCCTTGATTGGCAAAAACATTATCAGTACAAGCATTATCTCAAACTTTGGATCTTAATTTTTCTCGTATTCAATTTACTCCAGATTTATTACCTTCGGATTTATTATGATGACAAATATATAATCAAGCAGAATCAAAATTTTATATTAAAAAATGACCAATTTTTACAAATTTTTTACTTGCAGATGAAATAAATAGATCCCCTGCAAAAGTACAATCAGCTCTTCTTGAAGCAATGCAAGAAAGATCTGTTACAATTTCTGATAATACTTACAAGTTAGATTCACCATTTATAGTTCTTGCTACTCAAAATCCAATAGAACAAGAGTGAACATATCCATTGCCAGAAGCTCAATTGGATAGATTTTTATTAAAAACAATTATTAATTATCCAAGTAAAGAAGAAGAAATATTAATAATGAAAAATAATACAAGCTGAACAGTTCAAAGTATTAAAAAAATAATGTCAAAAAAAGAAATTTTAACAATTCAAAATTTAATTGAAACAGAAATTTATGTAGATAATAAAATTTATGAATATGTAAAAAATTTAATATTTGCTACAAGAAATACAGATAATTCTAATATAAAAGAAATTCAAAATTATATATCTTTTTGAGCTTCTCCAAGAGCATCAATTTGATTAATAAAGACATCCAAAGTTTGTGCTTTTTTATCTTGAAGAGATTATGTAATACCAGAAGATATTAAAAATATAGCTTATGATGTACTTCGTCATAGGATTTGACTTACTTTTGATGCTTTATGAGAAAATGTTACTACCGATAATATTATTAAAATTATACTTGAAAATATAATTGTACCTTAAAAAATTATTTTTTCCATTGTAAAATATTTGTTATCATTTCTGGTACTTCTAAATTTTCAATTTTTTTTGATATTTTATTTACTGTTTCATCTGTTTTATAAATTCAAACTTTTTCAATTTTTGTTGTAAGATTTTTGATATCTATTTTAGTTTTATCTAAATTTGTAATCCAAAAAAATGAAGAAATAACAAGTAAAACTGTAGCAAAAGTTCTTGTTCAAAAATTCCATTCTATTCATTCTCTAAAAGAAAAAAAATGTTCTCTAAAATAAGATAAAGAAAGTAATATTATAGCTATAAATACTCAAATTGGAGCATAAATATATAACCAAATTAATAAAAGAAAAAGTATAACAATGTCTGCTGTAAATATTTTTAATTTTCTGTAATTAATATTTATTCATGTAAAATTTGCTGTAAAACTCATATTAAAATCAAGAAAAGTTTCTAAATCTTCAAAAAAATTATAAATTGTTTTGTATTCAGAAAAATTTTCAGATAAAACAAGCGTCATTAAATATCTTAATTTTAATAAATCTTTTTGAGTAATACTTAATTTTTCTGACACTATAGAATAAATTATAGGTTTTAAAAAAGGAGATAATAAACTTTCATCTAATTGTAAAATTAAGTCTTTAAATCATAAAATTGATTTGATTTCGTCTTTAAATATACTTACTTCACTAAAGGCAAAATTTCATTTAAGTTGAGACCATTCATTTCTATTTCTACAAGATTTTTTGCTCCAATAAAATAATCAATTAATTTCTGAATAATATTTATTTATTAATTTTGTTTTAATATATCACCAAAAATATCATCTTTCTATAAACATATATCAAGAAATAATATTTTCTATTTTATTATAAAATTGATATTTTTCATTAAAGAAATACTTTATTTCTTTATCAATAGCTTCTTTTGTAGATATATTTTTATCATCATTTATAAAATCAATAATATTTTTATCTTTTTGATTTAAATCTTTTAAATAATTTTTTGATATACTAGAAAAAATATCATAAATTTCATTAAAAATTCATTTTGTATTTTTTAAAATTAAAGGAAAAATAGAAAATAATTTATCATTATCAATTCAGTATAAAATTAAAATTTTCTTTAAAAATAATTCAATTTTATTTTCATTAAGATATTGTTTATCAATTTGTCACTCAAAAGAAGAAAGATTAAGATAATCATATGTTTCTTTTATTTTTTCGTATTTAATTTTTGTTTTATAGTTTTTATTTGCCAAAAATTTTAAGATATCTTCTTTTTTTGCTCAAAGATATAATTTTAATAATCATTTAGCTAAAATTTGTTTTTCTTTATCAAATAAAATAACAATTTTAAAATATAGTTCTGGATCAAAATATCTAGAATCTTCAAAATAACATTTTAAATGATTTATCCAAACCTGTTGATAATCAGCATTATAATACATTGATAATATTACTGTTTTATTTTGAGAATTAAATCATGCTGATATTTTTTTTGCTAAATTATTTAAAAATAATGAAAAATTTTCTTTAATTTCTGAAGATTTTTTGTATAAAGTTAAAGGAGAAGGGCTTTTTAATAAATCTTTTAATTGATTTAATATAAAATCAAAATCAATATTAGATAAAACTACATCTTTATTTTGTAAATTATTTAAAATATCTTCTTCTTTTTGTATATTATTAATTTTATTAAAATTATTATTTATATTTTTTTTATTTTTTTCAGGTAATTCTTCTGTTTTATTTTCAATAATTTCATTAGTATTACTTTTTTTATTAAAATTATTATTTATATTTGAATTAGTATATGAAGGTGGTATATGATCTAAATTTATTATTTCATTATCATTATTATTTAAAGAAATTGATGTTTCTTTATTTAAAGAAATATCATCATCTTGTTTAATCTTTTTTTTAATAAAATTAGATTCCATATTTTATTTTTATTTTTAAATGTTAATTATTAAGAAATTACGGAAAAACATTGAATTTGGAATTTTTGGTAATCTTTTTTGGGACTGATTTATTAGTTTTGATTATTTATTCCGTATTTCTTTAATAAGAATATCATATTTTTAAAAATAATGCAAAAATCTTATAATATATTTAAAAAAAAATTGAAATATAAATATATATGCATATTATTACATAAATTAATTCTTAATTTTTTAAATTATGTTGGATATTAAATATATAAGAGAAAATATAGGCCAAATAAAAGAGGCTGCTAAAAATAAAAAAATTAATATAGATATTGATGAACTTTTAAAAATTGATGATAAGAGAAAAAATTTATTAAAACAAATCGATGATTTACGTACAAAAAGAAATGAAATATCTAATTTTGTAAGTTGATCTGTACCAAGTCAAGAATCTATACAAGAAGGGAAGAGATTAAAAGAAGAAATTAGTAAATTAGAGCAAGAATTAAGCATAGTTGAAGAAGATTATTTTTCTATAATGGTTAAAATACCAAATATTCCATCTGCAGATACTCCAATAGGTAAAGATGATAGTGAAAATGTTGAAGTTTATAAATGGTGAGAAATTCGTAATTTTGATTTTAAACCAAAAACTTATATGGAAATTGCTGAAAATTTGGATTTAATTGATTTTACTAGATGAGCAAAAGTTGCATGATATAGATGATATTATATAAAAAATGATTGAGTTTTATTACAAATGTGATTTATGATGTATGCGCTTGAAAAATTAGTAAAAAAATGATTTACTCCGATGATTGTACCTACTTTGATTAAAGAATTTGGTTTATTTTGATCATGATATTTTTCTTGAAAAAAATATAATCAAGACATTGATGAAATTTATAAAATTGCAAATGATGAAAAATTGGAAGATGGTACAATAAAAAAAGAAAATAAATTTCTTGTTGGTACAGCAGAACCGTCACTTTTGGCTTATTATGCAGATGAAATTTTGGACGAAAAAGACTTGCCTATAAGATTTTGTTGATTTTCACAATGTTATAGATCAGAAATATGAAGTTATGGCAAGGAAACAAAAGGTATTTATCGTGTGCATGAATTTATGAAAGTTGAACAAGTTGTTATTTGTAAAGCAGATGTAGAAGAAGCAGAAAAATTACATCAAGAAGTTGTAGCAATTTGAAAAGAATTACACGAAGAATTATGATTACCATATCATCAAATTCAAATTTGTACTTGAGATTTAAGTGCTTGAAAATATAAACAATATGATTTAGAAGCATGGATGCCGTGATTAAACAGGTATTGAGAAACTTGATCAGCTTCTAATTTTTTGGATTGGCAAGCTCGCAGATTAAATGTAAAATATAAAGACAAAGATTGAAATAAAAAATATGTTTATATGATGAATAATACTGCATTACCAAGTCCTCGTATTTTTATTGCAATTTTAGAAAATTATCAACAAGAAGACGGTAGTATTATGGTTCCTGAAGTTTTAAAAAAATATGTAGGTAAGGATTTTATTAAATAAAATGTATATTTAAAAAAATTGTTTTAATGGTTTAATCCAGTTTAATTTAAAAGGTTTTTAAATTAGATAAAATCGAAAATAAAATCAGTTTTGGTATATTTATTAGATTATTATACTTAATAAGATTTATTTTGTGTTAATATAGTTTTAATTTTTTCATATAATTTTATTTTAGTTTACTTTGTTTTTTATGATATGAATAATTACTTTCAATAAACAAGCGTTAAATAAAATAATTGATTTTTATTGACTTTTATTTGATAAAAATAATTCAAATAATGATTTTTTTATTTACAAAAATGATAGTAAATGTTTAATTTATACTTCAAATAAAATAGATCAAAGTTTATCTTATTTGTACAAAAAATTTGATATTGAATATGTTTTTTATTTTTGATTTTCAATTGCTATTAGCAATGAACATATAGCATGAGATATTGTGTTGCCAAATATTTTTATGGAATATGATATAAAAATTTCACAAAATAAACTTATATCAAAAGAAAATCGTGATAAATTTATGAAAGATCCAATTTTTTTGGAAAATTATAAGTTACAAAAAGACTATAATTTTTGAAATTTTTGATTTAGTGTGTGAGGTATTTGTATAAGTTGAAATTTAAAAAATAATCAAATTATTTCGAATCTTACAAATATACGTATTGCTTATGAGGCAGATATTTATGATTATTATAATTATTTTTTATTAAAAGAAGCAAAAAAAATAAATATTTTAAATAAAATTTATATTATTAATATTATTGAAAATAATTTGGATAATGAAATTTATTTGGAAGATAATATAACTAACGGTTTAAATATATTAAAATTTATTATAGATAGTTCTATATAAGAGAATTGGGAATTTAATGGGAATTTAATTAGGTTTGTGTAAACACTTTTTTGTGTTAGATAGTTGATTATTTTTATATATGTTTTTATTTTAGTTTTTTATCATTTTATAACAAAATCCAAATAATTATCTTTGTTTACTAATTTAAACTCACTTTCTTTATATGTATCTAGGAATATGGTAGGAATTTTAGCTTTATCTTTGGAATATTTAAATTCATAAACAAAAAGTTTAGAGTCGTATTCTTCTATATAATCTATTTCTTGCTGATTATATGTTCTCCAAAAATAGGTGTTTCTATAAATATTATTATTTCTTAAATATTTTAATCTTTCTATTATTAAAAAATTTTCCCATAAAACTCAAATATCTTGTCTAAGATTTAATGTATTGTAACTTTGTATTAGACTATTTCTTATACCTAGATCATAAAAATATATTTTTACTCATTTTGTTATTTCATTTCGGAGATTTTTTGAAAAACTATTTAATTTAAAAATAATAAATGCTTGTTCAAGAATATCTATATATTTAGCAACTGTGATATGATTTAGTCATAATTTTTGTCAGATTTCATTATAATTTACCTCATTTCACACCTGGAAAGCAAGAAGCTGTAAACATAACTTGATTTTTTAATTCATTCAAACTTAAAAATATCTCTATAAAGATAATCTCCAGATAAAAGATTTAATTTTTCTATTTTTTCATTTTGTTTTAGAAGAAGTATTTCTGGATATGAGCCATAAATAAGAAGGTTTTCTAAATTCTCATTAACCCAAAAACTATCATATTGCTTTTTAAGTTCTTCTACACTTATAGAATATAATTCTAGTTTATAATTTCTGCCAGTTAAAGGTTCATTTAATTTATTTGCAAGATCAAAACTACTTGAGCCTGTAGCTATGAATTGTTTTTTAGGAAAACGCTCTACAAGTATTTTAAGAATTAATCATATATTGGTAATGTTTTGAGCTTCATCTAATATTACTAATTCAAAATCTTCAAAAGTCGAAATTATCCTAGATGGATTTTTATAATTCAATAATTCTTGATTAGAAAAAAGATCACAATTTACATATTTTGTCTTTACTGATTTATTCTCAAACTCATCAATTATTTGCTTTACTAAAGTAGTTTTTCCCACCTGTCTTGCTCCATAAAGAATAATAATTTTTCATCTAAAAAGTCTTTCTTGTATTTGTTTTTCCAAAATTCTTAATATCATAATAACAAAATTAGTATTAAAATTGTTATTAGTTTATAGATATTTTAAAAAAATGCAAGAAAAAAATACTAATTACCTCAATTTTATTTTTTTCTGCAAATTTGGTAATTTTCCATTCAATAGGGAAATTTAAGTGACTGAAAGTCAAAACATTTTTTTAAAAAAGTTATAGCTATTGACAATTAACCGAATTATAATCTTTTTCTTTAGGTATTTATTTTTATATATTTTTGTATTAATTTTTTATCGTATCTTCATGCAAATGGAGAAGGGTCCGGAGAATGATGTCCTATAAACAAAAATACCCATCCAATTACGTTTTTTGTAGGATTGAATGGGATTTGTGAAAATATCAAGGTAAGTAAATTAAATTTTAATAATATACATAAGAATAACAAGTTTGACAATCGGAAGTTTCATAAGAACATCAATTTGTAATTGTTGTTTTAATATAACATGTATAATTAGATCATGGTCAATTATAGGTTTTAGCTGTTTCATAGTCTAATCTTGATTTTCCATAAGTAATATCAAAATTATTATAACAAATAGGAGCTACTGTAGCAGCACAATTTTGATTTAATGAATTAATACTTTCAATTGTAGTTCATTTTGAAGCAACATAGCTAGTGGTATTATAATAATTACAAGTTTTTGTTTGGTTACCAACACATCCAAATTCAGATTGATATGTATATGTGACAGAACCTCAACAAT
>CAYUQQ010000034.1:0-8593 GCA_964446905.1 uncultured Candidatus Peribacteria bacterium | reverse complement strand
CTTAAAGCTGCTGAAGCTGCTGCTGTTCCTACTGCTCCTGCTGCTGCTGAAGCTACTCCTGTTGCTCCTGCTGCTCCTGCTGCTCCTGCTGCTCCTGAAGCTCCTGCTGCTCCTGAAGCTCCTGCTACTCCTGCTGCTGCTCCTGCTGCTCCTGCTACTTCTTCTGAAGCTCAAAAAAACACTCCTACAGAATATAAAATACAAAAATGAGATACTTTAATAAAGATAATTAATAAGATTTATGAAGAAACTACTTACGCAGAAAAAATGAATATTATTGATGATATTAAACAACTTAATACAAATATAACAGATATGAATAAAATTTATGCCTGAAAAACAATTAAACTACCAACTTATTGATAATCATAAATTGTCTTAGAAATAAACTATATAAAAAGATGTCTTTTTTTCTTTGCAAAGTTCATAAAAAATATATAATCAATACAATTATTGATTAAAATTTTGTATGGAAAATTTTCAAATTGCTTTTAATAATGCTGTAAAAAAAATTAAAACAAAGATAATAAATCGTCATTTTGAGACATTAAATAATATTTATATTTCAAAAAATGCTGTTTTGAATAATTTTGATTTAATACAAAAATTAAATCCAGATTGTAGTATTTTTCCTGTATTAAAATCAAATGCTTATGGTCATGGTATAAAAGAAATAGCAAAAATTTTAAACGAGAGAAATGTAGATTATATAGTTGTAGATAGTTATTATGAATTTTTACAAATTCAAAAAGTAAATAAAAATCCTATTTTATTAATTTGATATACAATGCCATCAAATTTTAAAAATATGGATTTTTCTTATATAACTTTGATGATATCCGATATACAATCCTTAATTGAATTATGAAAATTAAACAAAAAAATTAAAATTCATCTCAAAATAGACACATGAATGAATAGACAAGGAATTTATGAAAATCAAATTATAGAATTTTTGAATGAATTAAAAAAATATAAAAAAATTGTTTTGGAATGAATATGCACTCATTTGGCAGATGCTGATAATATAGATAATAGTTTTTCTAAAATACAAATAAATAAATTTATAAACGCTATTAAAACAATAGAAGAAAATTGATATAATTTAAAATATAAACATTTTTCAAATTCTGCATGATCTATTAAAAAATTTTGAGATAATTCAATTAATGCTATAAGATTATGAATTTCTTTATATTGAATAAATCCTCTTAATTCAAAAGATCCTTATTACAAAAAATTAGAATTACTAAAACTTGCTTTAAAATTTGAATCTACTTTGATTGCAAAAAAATTTATAAAAAAATGAGAATATATAAGTTATAACTGTACTTATAAAACAAAAAAGGATACTATTATATGAATAATACCTGTATGATATTATGAATGAATACCTAGAAATTTGAGCTCTAATTTTTGTTTTACTTATAAATGAAAAGATGCCCCTATTTTATGAAGAGTATGTATGAATTTGACCATAATAGATTTATCTAATATAAAAAATATTGAAGTATGAGCCAAGATCACAATTATTTCAAATAAAAAAAATTCTTCAAATTGTGTTTATGAATTATCAAAAAGATCATCAACTATACCTTATGAAAGTTTTTCAAAACTTTGAGAAAGCATAAGAAGGACGATTGTTATATAAAATAAAAACTAACTTGATTTTTTTTGTAAAATAATACAATTTAAAATGAAAGAAATATCTGCAAAATTAATTATTTTTTTATGATTTTAAAAAAAGGCTTTACATTGATAGAATTATTGGTAGTAATAACTATTATATGAATTTTATTTGTTTGAGTTTTTGTACCTTATAATTTTTATTCAAATATTGCAAAAGTTAAAACTAGCGCAGAGATGATTACTCAAGCTATTAATGAAGCAAAACTTAGTGCTATGTGAGTACAAAATACAACAAATAAAAATGTTAATATTTGAATTGTTTTTGAAAAACAAAAAAATGAAATCAAAATATTATCTTATCCTTTTGATTATATTTGATCTATAAAATCAGATATTGATTCTACTTTAGATATACAATTATTTAAAACTATTAAACTTGAAGATTGAGTAAATTTAAATAAAATTAATAAAGATTGAACTTCCACAGATGATGCTATTATAATTTATTTTAAAGCTCCAAATTGAGACTTAACTTTTTATAAATGATGAGAAAGTACATATTTAACAGCAAATAAAATTTGAATTACTATTTGATTCAAAGAAAGTATAACTTGAGTTTTATCAAAATTAATAGAAATTAAAAAATAATTTATTTATTATGATTTACAAAAATAATTTTGGTTTTACAATAGTAGAGTTAATGGTTGCTATTATTATTTTTACAATTTGATGATTAAGTGCATATCTTTTAATTTACGCTTCTATAACATCTTCTATAAAATCAAAAAATGAAATTGTTGCTGCAAATCTTTGTAGAGAACAAATAGAATTAATTAAAAATTTAAGAGACACAAATTGGTTACAAATAAAAACTTGGGATAAATTAGATTCAAATAATATTAAAATATTCCCTACCACACCATCAATTTCTAAAATAGATGAATGATTTTATACAATAGAAAATAATTTTGCAGAGCCTGATATAAGTAATAATATTTTTCTTAAAATAAATAAACTTGATTGAAGTTTTGATGGTACAAAAAATACAATAATAAATAATCCTGCAGTAAAATTATGTTTAGATAGTAAAAATAGATATACTCATGATTGCACTCCTTCTGTTAATAAAAATACTAGTTTTTACTCATTTATTAAAATTGAAAAATTAAAAACCAAAAATACTATTATTCCTTCTGATTTAGATGTAAATAATGCTTACAAAATTATATCAACGGTTGCAAATACTGATAAATGATATACAGAATATAATATAAACACAATTATTACTGATTGGAAAAAAAATTAAATAATTATTAATTTAATATGAAAAATTTTAAACTTAAACATGCTTTTACATTAATAGAACTTATTATAGCAATAACAATTTTATCTATTATTATGATTTCTATTTTTAATGTTTATTCAAACATAATAAATGCTAATAATAAAGTTAAAATTTCTAGAATCTTACAAGAAAATACAAAAAATATTATAGAAAATATTGCTACAGCAATAAGAGAAAAATGAATAGATTTTTTATATTATAATCCTTTAACAACCGAAGTATTAAATTATAAAGATGGTAACTCAATTTTAGCTATTAAATGAGATTTACAATATCTAAGAAAAAAAGATTGAACAATCGGACCTGAAATTTGTAGAGATACAGACATTAATTGTTATTTATCTACAAATAATAACATAAAACTTAATTCGGATGATGTAGAAATAAAAAATATGAAATTTTATATTTCTTGAACAGGTAGTAGTAGTATATCAAACACAAATACTTCACCAAAAGTTACTTTGATTTTTGAGATAGCTATTAGTCCTGGTAAATGAATAAGTCCTGATTTAATTAAAGAATCTACCTTAAAAATACAGACAACAATAAACGAAAAAATTTATAAAAATTAAATAAAAATTATGGCTAAAAAAAGAATTTTAAAACAAATTAATTGATGCTTACAAAAAGCACAAGATAATTTATATAATATAAATAATAATAAAAATCAAATCTTAATGAATATAAATAAATGATTTTCTACTATTATAGTAATTTTAATAGTTTCATTTTTGGTAATATTATCATCTTGAATATTAAATATAATTTTACAAGAAAGTAAAAATACAAGATTAGTTTTTAATATGATTTCTACATATGCATGAGCAGAATGAGCTTTGGAATATGCATTATTAAAATTAAAAAATCATAAAAACTGATTTGAAGATAGTGTAAAATACAATACAGATTATGACTCAAAATTATTATTTAAGGATACATCTAATTTTATTTTTAATAAAGATCAAATTATAGAATACGAAATAGATAATTTTGCTACAGATTATACATGATCTATAAATCCATGATCATTTGAAATTATATCATTATTTTTTGATAGCTGAAGTCTTATACAAGTTAATTCCAAAAATCCAAATTTAAATACTAGTACTAGTAATATTATAAAAACTAATTCATTTAAATTTACTTGAAAAAAATCATGATGAATCGAAACTGTATTTACTTGGAATATTATATGAAACGATGTTAATTGAAACACTTTTTGAATAGTATGAACATGACAAACAAATGAGTCTTTTTGAACTTGATATACAGATATAATCAAATCATTATGATCAAAAAAATATACTGAAACCGATACGGATTTTACTAATGCTCAACAAATAAATTTTGAAAAATGAATAGATATATGAAAATTTTTAAATACTTATAATAATAATTATTTAATTATTTACAATTCTTCGCCTGATAAACTAGACTATAATATCACAAGTAATGAATGATTTTCTTTATCAAAAACTTCTATTATTACATCTAGTAAAATTTGAAATTTTAAACAAAATATACAATTTACTCAAGATAAATCTCAAATATTCGAAATGTTAAAATATAGTTTATTTAATTAAGTAAACATCAAATAAATGTGATAATCAAATAAAATAACGTTATCGTCTAGTAGTAAAATCCAGTTTACCTTAAAGGATTTTTGAAAATAAAAAAACTAAAAAATCAATTTTCATTAGTTATATATTAATAATCTATATTTAAAAAAATTACCAAAAATTTCAAATTCAATTTTTTATAATTCTTTAAATTATAATAATTAAATTATGTTAATAAATTTTAGAAGTATATATGAAATATTATTTAAATCATTTAATATTTCATTGGATACCAAAATGCTCGAAACAATAAAAAAAGATTGAGTTAAATATGTATTAATAATTAAAAGGTCCTGGATATTTGGATTATTTAAATCATGGATTTTGTTAATTATATTTTTAACAATGTTAACTAACTGTTATTTATTATTTAAAAATTTTTGAAATTCTATTAATACATATATATTAATTTTTTTATTAACAATAAATATTTTATACTGGCTTTATTCTGTAATAGTTTTTCTTTATAAATTTAAAAAAATATGAGGTGTTAAAAATGAAATTCATGATATAAGTTATAGTATTAAATTATTACAAGAATGAAATATAATTTTTACTAATTTTTTTAATCAAACAATATTTAATTATCTATTATTAATATGAATAACAATATTTATAATAATAGATTTTTTTGTATCAAAAAATTTTTTACAGATTTGAATATATGGTACTACAAATATAATATTATTATTTATTCAAATATTTTTATCTTCTAAATTTAAAAAAAGATTTATAGATCTACAAATGGATTTTTGTATAATTATACCTTGAAAAATTTTGGTATTTAATCAAAGTTGAGTTTATATGGAAAATAAAAATATGGAAGCAAATAAAATTAAAACTATTACAAGTAAAATACCAAATTTTTTATGATCAATTTTTGATTTTTGAACTATTACAATTTTAGCAGAATGAGATGATTCATCTTGAGGATCACTTTGATTTTTAAATTTATACTATGTAAATGATCCATATAAAACAGTAGAAGAAATAAATAAACTTTTATCATGAAAAATACAAGAAATAAATAAAAAAAATAATTTTTATTTATTAGAAATTTTACATAATTTACAAATAAAAAACACTGAAAAATCAATCAAAGAAAACGAATCTAAAATTAAATCATATTTAAAAGAAAACGAATCTAAAATTAA
The DNA here is from genome assembly GCA_964446905.1 of uncultured Candidatus Peribacteria bacterium. Classification (GTDB taxonomy): domain Bacteria; phylum Patescibacteriota; class Gracilibacteria; order BD1-5; family UBA2023; genus CAYRGR01. Next base: position 2,846 of record CAYUQQ010000034.1, on the reverse strand, counting down.
AAATGATTTTATAAATTGAGATAATAATACAAAACAAGATATTGAAGAAATTTATAAATTATATTGAAAGTAAAAAATATTTAATAAACTCATATTTATACACTCATACATAATGTGATCTAGTATATTTTAAAAGATTTAGATTTCAACTCAATCAATATCTAAATCTAATTTATTATTTTTTTTACTATTATTATCATTATAAGAAATATGCATCACTCTATCTGTTCATTCTCATTGACTATAGGCTTTTATTCAATCAATTTTTTTATCCGAAACATAAGTATGAATTTTTTTTCTTTCATATGCATTAAAATTTGGTAAAACAATATCTTTTTTTGATTTTATAACATAATCAATTCTTCAATCAATATATTTATATAATTTATCATCTTTTAATTTTATATAATCATTTATTTCCAAATGTAATATAAATGGTTTTTTTAAAGTTCATTCTATCATTCTAAAAAGAATATGCTTTAAACTCTCCAGAGTTTGTCAATGAGATCATATCATTAATTTTGAATCTTGTGTTTTTAAATCAATATAAAATATATTTTTTTCTTTATCTTCACATTTAATATTTAATGAATCTACATTAATTTGTAACATTTCAAAAAAAGTATTACATAAATCTTGAACTTGCTTTAACATAAAAAGTAAATTAAAATTTAATTAGATTGCATTATATAAATTTTTTTAAAAAATGGAAATTAAAAATTAAAATTATTATTTATTTTATAATTTACTTTAAATTAAGCCTAAATTTTATTATTTCATTTAAAATAATAAAATTATTTGCTTTTGTATATACTTTTTTATACAATATATTTGTTATTCATAATAATATTTTTTTATGATTCTTTTAAAAATATTTTATTGAATTATTTTATTTTTTTGTTGAATTATATTAATTAAATACAGAAAAATTGTATATGAATGGACATGAAAAATAGATATTATAGAAAAATATCTATGAAATTGATCAACAATAGTTTTTATAATATTTATTTGATTAATTTTAATGTTTATATGAGTTATTTACCCTTTTTGATATTTTGAATTTAAACCAGGTTTTAATGCCGATAATAATCAATTAATTAATCAAGAAAATACAAAATAATTTTAATTTATAATTTATCATTTTATATATGAACAAATTTTTAAGTATTTTTTTAAGTATTTTTATCATATTTAACAATTTTTGTTTTGTTTTTGCTAAAGATTTTAATTTATTAAATAAAAACAATTATTCGGAGTCACAATTACAAAAAACTTTAACAATTAATTGATTATTTATTTTATATTTTAATATTATTTGAGAATGATTACCAGAAAGCTATAAATACATTGAACTGAAATTTTTAAATATAAAACCAGATACATCTATTTATGATGCTTTACAAAAATGAGTGTATCTTAATTTAATAAAAAATAAAAAAATAAATTTAAATTTAAATAAAAAGGCTACAGAAGATGATTTTTATAAAATAGTTCGTTTAAATTTTGAGGTAGATATAGATTTTGTTTCATGAAAAAAATTAACATTAGATAAATTTTTTAATGTAATGGATTATTTATTAAAAATATCTGATCAAGAAAAAAATGATAATGAAGAATTAATTGAAAATAAAACTAAAAGCATTAAAGATGTTTCTAATTTTTCTATTCTTAATGATGTTTATTTAAAACTTAAAAATAATCATTATAATAGCAATATGTTTGTAGATGAAGATTTGGTAAGATGAGCTATAAAATGAATGGTTGAGTCTATCAAAGATAAACATTCATCATATTTTACACCTAAAGAATCTCAAAATTTTACAGATCAATTAAATTGAGAATTTGAATGAATATGAGCTTATGTAGAAATGGAATCTCCATGAATTTTAAAAATAATATCACCAATTTCTTGATCACCAGCAGAAAAGGCATGATTAAAACCATGAGATCAAATTACAAAAATTGATGATTTTGTAATAGATGAAAATGTAAGTATAGATAATGCAGTAAATAAAATTAAATGAAAAACATGAACTAGTGTTAAACTTATGATTAAAAGAAAAGAAGAAAATATTGAAATCCTTTTAATAAGAGAAGTAATAAATATTAAATATATTAAATATAAATTACTTGATTCTTGAGATCATTATATAAAAATAATATTATTTTCGAATAATATTTATAATGATTATGTAAAAATTTTAAATGATATTTCCAAAGATTTGTGAAATAAAAAAATTATTATTGATCTTAGAAATAATCCTTGATGAAGTTTGGATGAAGTTACTAATATGATGAATTTTTTTGTATCAAATTGAGAAACTATAACTAATATAAAATATAAAAATATATCTACAAGTATTGTATCTTTAGGAAGTAATTTAAATTTTAAAGATAGAAATATTATTGTTTTAATTAATAATTGAACAGCTTCTGCATCAGAAATTATGGCATTAACATTAAAAGATTATATTAAAAATACAAAAATTATTTGAGAAAAGTCATATTGAAAATGATCAGTACAAAGTCTTGATACTTATTATGATAATTCTAGTTTGAAATATACTATCGCTAAATGGTTTAGTTGAAAAACACAAACCTGAATTGATTGAATTTGAATTACACCTGATATAGAAATTAAATTTGATGAAGAATTAAATAAAAATTGAATAGATAATCAATTAGATTATGCAAAAAATTATGCATTTTAAAAAAATTGATTTTATTTTTTAATATATTATAATAACTTGCGTTAATTTAATTTATTATTTAATCTTTATTTTATGTATAAACAAAAAATAATATCAATATTAACAATCTTAATTTTATGATTTAATATTGGT
>CAYUQQ010000033.1:8402-8738 GCA_964446905.1 uncultured Candidatus Peribacteria bacterium | reverse complement strand
TTGAAATGAAATTTGAGCAGTTTGAGATATAAAGAGTTTAAGAAAGAAAATGCCAAAAGAATGATTATCACAAGCAGAATCATTAGCAAGAAAAGTTGAAGAAATGCAATATAATGTATCTAAATATAAAGACGTATTTAATGAAAAATTATGACTTGATAGAGCTTGGATAGAAATAGATAAATTTTGAGATATATTAGATATAGATTATTTTATAAGAAATCCTGAAATTAGAAGAGATGCTATGATTACTTTAAATAGACTTACTAATTATATAATAACTCATAAGGATATTATTACTAACAGTAATTTGAGATGACATTTATTAAAATCTTT
>CAYUQQ010000033.1:0-8392 GCA_964446905.1 uncultured Candidatus Peribacteria bacterium | reverse complement strand
ATTTCCATAGACATTTATTACCTTTTACAAAAAATACCAGAATAAACATACATATTAGGGATAATTTAAAATCTTTATTTAATACAGAGATGAAAAATGCTTATAATATATTACTACAAAAATAATTTTTAATTTTTAAACCATGAATGATAAAAATACTATAAATCCATATGAAGAAACAGGCAAAGAACTTGAAGAAATGAATAAAGTAGTTTTTGATAATGTTAAAAAAATTATCAAGTATTTAGAAGAAAATAAAGTTTTAGATATTACTATTGAGAAGATTGTTGATGAGTATTATAAAAGAGATAAATTTATAGGTAATAGAGAAGAATATAGGAAATTTTTAAAAGATAATCTTGAAAAATTTCTTTGACATTTTTCTAAAAAAGAAGAGAGTATTAAAAAAGAATGAGGAGTAAATAAATTATTTGAATCAAAAGAATTTTGGGAAGAAGTTGAATTGAATGAACAAATAGAGGAAAAATATTCTAAACTTATTTATTTATGATTAATTAATCCATTTGAACAAATAGAATTAATGGATAAAACTTGAGATGTTTCTGAAAAAGTTAAAGATATTTTAGATAAAAAAGATAAATAAAAATTATCCAAAAGCAAACTTCAATCTTCCTAATTCCAAAATCTGTTCATAATATTTCATTCGCAATATGTCTGGTAGGTGGAGCCAATTTGAAGATTTTGATGCAAAGAGCAGTTCATTGAACGGCTCTTTTATTATTTTTGGAGTCATATTGGACGGAATAAAATTTTATTAAAAAAATATAATTTGGATTTTGGATTTTATATGCTTTTATATAAAATATAATACATATTGTTTAAAATATAAAAATGAATAGAAAATTACAAACTATCTTTAAGGAAAAGTGATTATTAGATGAAATTTTTGAAATTAAAAAAATAGATATCTGATTTACAAATGATATTTTTGAAGTTAATGGCAAATATATAGTTAAAATCTGCAAAAAAGCCAAAAATCAGAAAAATTTTGAAAAAGAAATTTTCTTGTATAGATTCTTTTCTAACAAAATACAAGTTCCTAAAATTATTTATTTCGATAAAAGCAAAAAAATTATAAATAAATATTATTATATTTGCAATAAAATTGAAGGTGATAATTTATATTCTAAATGGCATATTTTAAAGGAATATGAAAGAAAAAGTATTATTAAAAAACTATGTGATATTTTAAAGATTATTAATTCATATTGAGTTGATGAATATAAAAATAAGTATTGAATAAATAAGGATATAGATTGGGATAAAATTATACTTTTTGATATAAAAAAATATCTCAAACAAGTTAAAAATAGAAATATTTTAGAAGATTGAGTAATTCGACAAATAAAAAAATATATATCCGAAAATAAGAATGTTTTAAAAGATAAAAAAATTTGAATTGTGTATTGGGATGTTCATTTTGATAATATTTTAGTAAAAGATTCTAAAATAGTCTGAATTCTAGATTTTGAATGAATGGAATTGATGTCTATAGATTATGTGCTTGATTTGGTTTTTAGAATGGAAAAATATCCACATATTTATGTTTCAAAAGAAGAAAATGAAAAACTTATTGATAAAGAACATTATAAAAATCTAATAAAATATTATAAAGAATTTTACCCTGAATTATTTTACTTTAAAGAAATTGAAAAAAGAGTTGCTTTATATTCAATCAGATATGATTTAAGACTTTTATTAGATTATCCACATGTAATAAGTTTAAGAAAAAGATTATTAGATAATTTAAATATATAATTACTAACTTTATCTAAAAAATAACGAAATTAAAATATGATACAATTTAAATTTAGGTGAGAAAAAATTGATAAAGCAATAATATTTCTTGCTTTATCAATTAATAATTTTTCTAATAATCCAAAACCTGTAGTCTTTCATAGTACGAGAATATGACTTGGGTTATTAGAATTGGGATATTCTGAAGATATTGTAGTTTGAGGATTATTACATGATTTAATAGAAGATTCGGATGTTAAAATTGAGAATATAAAAGAAAAATTTTGAAATGAAGTTGCTTGAATTGTTTTATCTAATACTTTTAATTCTAAATTACCAAAAAATGAACAATATATTGATTGTTATAAAAGATGTAATGAATTCTCTAAAAATGCAGTGATTGTAAAAGCTATGGATATTTATGATAACAGTTTATATTACTCATTATGAGAAAATATTGATAATTTCTTGTTTGTCATGAAAAAAATGAAATATTTTATTGAAATTAGTTTAAGTAATTTAAAAAATGAAGAAACATTATTGAATTTACTTATTCAAAGATATGAATTTCTTTTAAATAAAGAGTTTAAAGATGATAGAATTAAAGAACATTTATGAGATTATATTTTAAATTCAGAAATTGAAAAGCTATTTAGGTAAAATACTCATAAATTTCATTAATTAATAAAGAGTTTAGTGAATTTAAGAATGTGGGATTTTCCAGATACGACTCTAGTAAAATATAATCTTCAGTTTGGAATCCGTTTTCTGGCGGGAACCAAATATATTAAACAATATTAATCATATTAGTCAATAGTATGAGGAATAAATATAAATTAAAATTTTTGAACTAACGGTTAAGATCCTTTATTAAAAGAAATTTAGAATTTTGATCAAAGTTGTCTATAGAAAGATAAATTAGTTTGTAATTCATTCATACAATCCTTACATAATCAATTAACTATATTAGCAGTTTCTACAGCAATTTGAGCTGCTTTCTTTTTTCAAATATCAGCTTGTTCCATAATACAATTTCAATTTTCTCATAAACAATGATTTTTTTATATCAAGAAGTTCAAATATTAAATTTTCTCCCTAATAAAGTAAAATTATGCATAAATTCATGAGTTGCAACAACTTTTAAAGCCGGATCTCTTACATGTTTATTCTTAATAAAGTCTTTATACCTTACTGTTGAGACTATATTAACTGGATATTGACTAGATCAATAAATATAATTAGAATCATAATTTGTTAGATCTTTATTAATAACTATAAAATCAAAATGAGGAATTCATCATTTTCGAGAATCTTGATAAGGTTCGTTTATTAATAAATCAATTAGTATATCTGTACATACTTGATCTCAAAATCAATAATTTTTATTTATAGTTGACTTTTGTTGGTGCCAATCTGGTGAGTTGTAATCAATTCTTGAAATATCTACTAAAAATCAAAAATCTATAGCATTAATTCTTAATCAAGTTTCTTTTAATTATATGTAATATTCAAGACTTTATCGAATTATAATCATTAATATCTACTCAAGAAGTTCTTGTAATATTCATTTGAGTTCTTTTTATTCAATATAGTCAATTACTTCTTTATATCAAATTGTATTTAATCAAAAACTATTTTTTGGACATTTTTTTAAAATTTTTCTGACCTCATTTATAAGTTATTTTTTTAACATTTCTTCTATTATGTCTTCTCTTATTTCTGAAATTAATTCAAAATCTTTTAAATCTGCGATTTTAAAATCTGGTACTCAACTTTGTCTTACTCAATATACCTCTCATGGACCACGAAGTTTTAAATCTATTTCTGATAATTCAAATCAATTATTTGTTTGTTCTAAGGCCCTTAATCTTTCTCAGACATAGTTTTTTGTAGTAAAAAGATAACAATAAGACTGATTTTTTCATCTTCACACACGTCATCTAAATTGATGTAATTGAGACAATCAAAATCTTTCGGCAGCTTCTATACAAATTACAGTAGCATTTTGATTATCTACTCATACTTCAACGACAGATGTACTAGATAAAATTTGTATTTTATTAGTCATAAAATCTGTCATAATATTTTCTTTTTCTTTTGGTTTTAATTTTCAATGAATTAATCATATAGTATATTTTGGAAAAATTATTTGTAAATTTTGTTGCATTTCTGTAGCATTTGCAATATCTAAAGTTTCTGATTCTTCTACAAGTGGAGATATCCAATAAATTTGTTTTCAGGATCGTATTTCTTCATCTATAAAATAATAAACTTTATCTCTTTCAAATTCTTTAATAACTTTGGTATGAATTAATTTTCTTCAAATAGGATATTCATTTAAGATAGAAATATCTTGATCTCAATATATAGTTAATGCTAATGTACGAGGTATAGGAGTGGCTGTCATATATAAATTATGAGGATTAAAATTTAATCCGGATTCCAAAATTTTTCTTTGTTCTACGCCAAATCTGTGTTGTTCATCTATAATAACATATCATAAGTTTTTAAAATTTACTCATTTTTGTATTAGGGCGTGAGTTCAGACTATAAAATTTATTATTCATAAATTAAGTTGATTTTTAATCTCATCTTTTTCTTTATTTTTAAGACTTCAAACAAGTAAATCAGATTTAATATTATATTTTTGTAATAAATTTTGTATAGAAATAAAGTGCTGACGAGCCAAAATTTCAGTAGGAGCCATAAATGCTACTTGAATTTTTCATTCTATTATAGCATGTATTGCTGTAATTAAAGCTACTATAGTTTTTCCGGTTCAAACATCTCATTCCAATAATCTATTCATAGCATAATTTTTTTCCATATCTTTTAATATTTGAAATATGCTTATTTTTTGACTATTTGTAAGAGCATAAGGAATATATGAAATAATTTCTTTAATTAAATCTGGATTTAATTTTATTTTAAAAGATTTATCTTTACTAAATTTTTCTAATTCTCTTTTTCTTAAAATTCAATTATATTGAAGAATAAAAAGTTCTTCATAAGCCAACTCATTTCTTGCAGATTTAAAATCTGCTTCTGAGGAAGGGAAATGAATTTTAAATAAATTATCTTTTTTATTACAAAATCATTTTTTTATTTTAATAGATTCGGGAATTATGTTTTCTATATTATTAAAATAAGGTTGCAATAATTTTATTTTACTTTCAAACCAAGATCATGGAATATAATTTAAATCAGGATATACAGGTTGTATTGTTTTAGTTTCATTGGACGCTAATTCTATATCTGGACTTATAAATGATAATTTTCAATATGAATAATTTGGTTTTCAAAAAATTATTACTTCATCTTGTGATTTAAATTGCATTAATAAATATTTTCTATTAAACCAAACTGATTCACATAATAATCATCATTTATCTTTTAAAATAGCCTTTATTAATATTTTATTATTTTTTGTTCTTTCTTGGTTAATTGACTCAATAGTTGCTTTAATTGTATTTTTTTCTTTTAAATTTATATAACTAAAATATTCTAAAATATTACTTTTGTTTTCATACGTTTTGGGATAATGATTAATAAAATCATAAACTGTTTTTATTCATACTTTAGAGAGTTTTTTTATATAAGATTCTGTGGTATGTAATATTTTTTTATTTAATAACATACATTTAATTAATTAATAACTCAAAACAAATTTTATTCCGAAAATTTTTATTATCAAAATTTTTTCTTTCCGCATTTTCAAATTCAAAAGTAGTTAGTAACCATTCACGCTTTGCAATTGCTTTCTTCAAGTATCCCAATATTATCAAAATGTCAAGTTTCTTTTTTTTAGTACACTCAATTCTATGATTTTAATCAAATAATTATTTTATTTCTTTCAGGATATAAAAATTAATTATTTTTTCTTTGATTTTTCAGTTTTTTTCTAACAAAAATTTAAATAATTTAAAATTGTTTAATTATTAATTTTTTTAAAATGAAAAACTTTTTTTTGTTAGTATATACAATTATAAATTTTTTTATATTTACAGAAATTTGTTTAAGTATAGAAATCCCTTCTATTATTTTTACTTTCCAGCAACCTACATATTTATTTAATCAAGATACAAATTTAACTCAATTTAATTGTATTCAACCAGATTGTAAAGTAAATTTTAATTTAGAAAATTCTTTTTCTTGATTTACAAAATCACAGTATTTATGTGTAAATGATTTTTGATTTATTACTTGAGAAGAAAATAAATGTAATCCAAACACGATAACATTTTGAACATGAATATTTAATATAAATTTTAAAATTTTTGAAAAATTAAATGAATCTAATTTTAAAGAAAAAACAATTGTAGTAACAAATCAAAAGAATTTAATTTTAGAAAAAGAAATAGAAAATTCATGATCTGTTTTAGTTGAAAATAATAATTCTTGATCTTTTATAGAAGAAAATTTTGAGTCTTGTAATTCGTGAATTTTATTAGAAGATAATATAAATTATTTAACGTGATTTTTTTTATCTACATGAAGTTTAAGTTTAGAATCTATAAATGAAATTTTTTTAACTTGAATAAGTTTTAGTTGAAATTTGAATTTAAATACAAATATTTTTTATAATACATGAGAAAATGTTTTTTCTTTAACTGGTAGTTATTTTTCTTGAAATTTAATTAATTGATGATTTAATTTTGAAAATTTAGATGAAAATTTAGTATATTTTTATCAAGTAAATTTAATAGAAAATTCTTGATCAATAATAGATTTTTTTACATGAAGTTTTATTACAAATTTTATAACAAATGAAGAATTAATGTTATCTTGAAATATAGATAAAATTTGAGAATTAGAAAATATTAATGAAACAAATATACAAACATGATTAATATTGCCAGAAATAATTTTAACATTTCAAAGTCCAAGTTATATTATTTTAAAAAATTGAACTTTAAATGAATATTACTGTAACAATTCTAAAGACGAATGTAAGATAAATTTTAATTTAGAAAATTCGTTTACATGAAATTTTATAAAAAACAATTATTTATGTGAAATTTATTTTTGATCTTGATTTATTACTTGAGAAGAAGATAAATGTAATCCAAACACAATAACATTTTGAACATGAATATTTAATGTAAATTTTAAAATTTTAGACAAAAACAATCCTTTAAATTTTATACAAAAAGAAGTTGTAATTTACAATGATTTTAGTAATAAAAATGTAAATTTAGAAAATTTTACACAAATACCAGAACCAATTATTTCTATTCAAAGTTGATTAGATTCAAACTATAAATGTTTAAAAAGAGAATGTATTATAAATTTAACTGCAGAAGAAAGTTTTGCAAATTTTTCAGGATCATTATTTTCTTGTTTATGGAGTTTTTCATGAGGCACTTTTTCTTCTGCAAATACAATAAACTCTTGCAATCCTTGATATGTTTATTATTGAATTTGAGTATTTGATGTGAATTTAAGAATTTTTGAAAAATGAAATGAGTCTAATTTTAAAGAAAAAACAATTACAATTGCAAATGATAATTCTTCTTTACAGCAATCATCAACAACAAATATTACTTATTTTTCTAATTTAGAAAATCAAAACAATTCCTGATCTATTATTAATGAAAATACTGATAAAACTTTGGAGACAATAAAAGCTCAAATAATATTACAATGATCAATAAATTGAACAACCAAAAAAATCGAATGAAAAAACATAATTTGCATCACAAAAGAAAAATGTAATTTAAATTTTATAGCATTTAAAAATGAAAATACAAAAGTAAAATATTTATGGGATTTTTGAAATTGAACCAAAGAAGAAATATTTAATCCAAAATCTATTTATTATGAAATTTGAGAATATGAAATAATATTAAAAGTTATTGATGAAAAATGAAATGAAGATTCAGATTATTTTTTAATTCAAATTTTATGATTTACTGAAAAATCTGTACAAAAAATTGATGAAAATCAAGATAAAAAGGAAATACTTAAGGATAAAAATCAAAATAAAGAAAAAGATTTAAATAAAGAATTAAATGAAGAAAGTGAAAATGAAAATAAATTAAATGAAAAAAATAATATAGAAGAAAAACTTAATTATGAAATTTTTGTACAATGAAAAATGTGAAATGATAAAAAAATTGAATGAAATAAAATTTATTGTACTACAAAAAAACAATGTTCTATTAATTTTTGAATTAAATGAGATAAGCAAAAAAAATCATTGATTTATTTATGGGATTTTTGAAATGATAATAATTTTATTTGATTTAATCCAAACTCTATAATATATGAATTATGAAGCTATAATATTTTATTGCAAATTTTGGATTTAAATAATAATGTATTAGACACAAAAGAATTTTTTGTAATTGTTAAAAATATAACTGTTAGTAAAAATAAAAAATCTTCAAATTTACTATTAAATTCAATAAATAAAATTATTCCAACTAGTTTTGGTTTGGAAAATAAAACCAATAATAAATCAAAAGAAATAAACAAAGAGCAATCAAAAGATATAAAAACTATTTTAAATAAAAAAATAGGATTATCTGATAATGATATTATTTTATCATGAATAGGATTAAGTATTTTTGTACTTAGTTGAATATATATTTTAATTAAAAAATATTTAATTATTTAATATTTGTTCTTTTAA
>CAYUQQ010000032.1:0-8765 GCA_964446905.1 uncultured Candidatus Peribacteria bacterium | reverse complement strand
TTAAATTCTTTTTCTGGAGATTATAAAGAATTATATTTAGAAAAATTTTATAAATCAAGCATAGAACTTATTAATGGTAAAATCGAACCTTTGTGTTTTGTAGAAAATGAATGATTTAGTATTTTATCTAGATCCAAAAATATTACTTATTTTAAGTCAAATAATGATTTAAACAATATTGAAAATGAAGTTTCATTATTTAAAAAAACTTATTGATTAAATAATAAAACAAAAAAAATCTCTCTTAAATGAAAAGATGAGATATTTTTTAAAAAAAATAATTTATTAAAAGATATTAAAAAATTAACAAAAAATTTAGAAGGTTTAAAAAAAATAATATCTAAATTTAATTTTATTAAAAGCTACAATATATTTATAATTTTATCTTTTAAAGATTATATTGTAGCTAATTCAAAAGGTTTTTTTAATACAGATTTTCAATATTATAATACTTTTTATATTACTTTAGTTTGAGAAAAAAATAATAATATAGAAGAAATTAACGAGCAAATATCTTGAATAGATATATTAAATTTATTACAAAAAGAATGTTTAGAAAAAAAATTACAAGAATCTATAACAAAATTAGAAAACATATTAAATTGAATTCCTTCTCCCACATGAGAGATGGATATTGTAATATCAAATGAATCTGGTTGAGTAATAATACATGAAGCAATATGACATTGATTAGAAGCTGATCTATTAAATTCATCAATATATAAATGAAAATTATGAAAAAAAGTTGCAAAAACTGAAGTAAATATCATAGATGATCCTACAAAAAAACACTTAAGATGATTTTATTCTTTTGATAATGAATGAACAAAATCAAAAAAAACTTATTTAATAAAAAAATGAATTCTAGTATCATATTTACATAACACAAAAACTGCTGAAATATATAATACAAAATCTACATGACATTGAAGAAAGCAAAATTATACATATCCCAATTTGGTAAGAATGTGAGTAACTTATCTTGATAAATGAAAAAATAAACCAAAAGATGTAATAAAAAAAATTAAAAATGGTATTTATGTTTATAAAATGTGATGATGACAAGTAAATACTATTACTTGAGATTTTATTTTTAATATAAATTATTGACGTATAATCAAAAATTGAAAATTATGAGAATTTATTAGATGATGAAATGTATCTTGAAACTGACCAAAAATGTTAAAAAACATTAAATGTATTTGTGATGATTTAAATTATTTTGATAATTGAACTTGTTGAAAATGACAATTAATGCCAGTAAGTGATTGAAATCCTACAATTTTAGTAAAATTAAAAGTTACAGGAAAAAATTAAATTTGACTTAAAAATATTTTCATTAAAATGTCACTTTTTATACGCTCAAACAAAACTGATTGACGGTTTTGTGTAGGTGAGACATGGTCTAATTTAAATGGTTTTTAGATTAAAAAAAGTAAAACCCAAATCTTTTAGGTATAAATTAAAAAACACAAAATCAATGCTTAATTTTTATTATATATTTAAATAATTTAATTTTATAAAAAGCTATTAAAATTTTAAACTCAAATTATCATAACTTTTTAAATATTTTATTAATTTATTAATTAAATTGTATGTCATTATTAAATTTAAGTTGTAAAAATATTAACAAATCAAAAATAATTAAAAATTTTTTAATACAAGATAAAATGCAAGAAATAAAAATTGCTTTAGCATGAATTTTGTCTGCATTATTAATTTTATGAAATTCATGAGATGTTTTGGCTGCAAAAAAGCAAAAAAATAAAAAATATAAATCAAATACTGATATTTATTCTATTTATGATAAAGATATTCCTAATTTTCAAGAAATTGAATTACAAAAAGCCAAAAATCTTGAAATTAGTAAACAAAAATTTATTAATGAATTAAAAAAAGATTGATTTGATCTAATTAAATTAGAAGATTGAAAATTTAAATTAAGCTATCAAAATATTATATTAAATATTGAATTACAAGAATTTAAAGATTTTGAATTAGCAATAAATCTTAAAGAACTTATTATTAATTTATTGAAAGAATGTTGAACAAATAAAAGCTGTAAATTTAAAAATAATAAAGGTTATTGATTAGATATATATTTAGATTCTGGTAGTTTTTTTAAAGAAGATACAGAAATTTTATCACAAGAAGAATTTTTAACAAAAACACAATTAACACCTGGTATAATTTATTCATTTAATACAAAACCAGAATATTTAATAGATGCAATAGTGGATTTTTGAAATAAAATTATAGAAAACAAAAAATAAAATTTTAAAGTTTTATAATTTTTCAAATACTAATATTTTTACAGTTAAGATCACTTAATTTAATTTTATCATATTTATCAATTTCAGGAGCCACTAATTCTCTTCTGACCATAGCAAATTTATTATTAAAATTCATTATATATCAATTTTCATTTTTTTTAATTTGATTTTGACTTACTTTTTTTATTACTTTATCTAATTCTTTTATTCTTAAAATAGCTTCTTTTGAAGATACTTTATTTTTTAGCTTATAACTAGCTGCTAATTTTTCATCATGATATTGGAATAAGGCTATACTATCAAATTTATATTTTAAAATAAAGTTTTTAAGTTCCAAAAAATCCTCATGTTTTTCTTGTGGAAATCATATTATAAAAGAAGTCCTAATGTGATAAATTTTAAAATTATTTTTTATAAAATCCAACATTTTATAAATATGGTCTGTATCATAAAATCTTCACATTTTTTTTAAAATATGGCTTGAAATATGCTGAAATGGGATATCAAAATAAGGTATAAATTTTTTAAATTTACAAAGTTTTTGAAGCATGGAAAAACTTAAATTATCAGGATACATATACAGTAATCTGTATTTAAATTTTTTTGGAATTTTTTCGATTTTTGTTAATAATTCGAGAAGCTTTGGTTTTCAGTATAAATCTACTCAATATCTTGTTGTATCTTGAGCTATTAAAATAATTTCTTTAATTCAAGCATTTAACATTAAATTTATTTCAGATAAAATATCATTAATTTTTTTTGACTTCTGTTTTCATCTGATTTGTGGAATTATACAAAAACTACATTTATTATCACATCATTCTGCGATCTTTAAATATTCATATTTATATATTTGATTTAGATATAGTCTATCTTCTGTTCATTTAAAAACAAATGCCTCTTTTATTTTATTGTTTATTTTATCTGATAATTTTTTTTTATTATAGATAATATCTATAATTATTTTTTGTATTTTATTATAATTTTCAAAAGGAATAATGTAAATTAGGTTTTTTAATTTTTTTAAAAAATTATTATCTTTTAAGGGAATATAACAACCCAATAAAATAATTTTTTTTCATAATTTATTATAATATTTTAATTCTTTTTGAGCCTCTTGTCTTGATGTTTTTAAAAATCAACAAGTATTTATTAAGATAAATTCTACCTCATTATCTTCTGGTAAAGCAAAAAATTTAATATCAAATTTATTTTTTAATTTAAATATATTTCATATGATACATTCCAAATCTACCAAATTTTTATTACATCACAGATTTACAGCTGAAAAATAAAATTTCATAATAAAATTAGGTTTTAATTATTCTAAAATACGTATTTTTTCTATAGAAATACATTTTTTATTTTGAATTTCAACATATATTCAATTTAAAACTCAAGCTCATAAATCTTGTACTGGTTTTTCTGAAAAAATATTCAATCAAGTAATAAATTTTGGTAATCTTGTATCAAAAGTTTGTCATATAGAACTTCTTAAAGCACCCGTCATTCATACGTCACAAATCATTCATGTTCATCAATTTAAAATATGTTCGTCGTTGGTTTGTACATGAGTATGTGTACCATAAATCAAACTAATTTTTCAATTTAAAAATTCTGACATAGCATACATTTCTGCTGTAGTTTCTCTGTGGAAATCAACTATTATGGCATCAAAATTCTCATTTGAATAATTATTTAAAATTTCATCAATTTTTAAAAATGGATTATAAACTTTGGTTGCAATAAATGCATCTCATATTAAATTTATAATTAATATTTTAAAACCATCTTTTTCTATTATTTTAAATCATTTTCAAGGTATTGTATAATTGATATTTTCATAAAAATTAGCAGGACGAATTTGTATACAATTTCATGTATTTAAATAATCTTTAATATAATTTAAATTAGAAAAAATATGATCTCATCAAGTAAGACAATCAAATCATAATTCTTGCATATATTGGATATGTTTAAGATTTGGTCATTTACCACTTGTAAGATTTTCACTATTTCAAATAATAAAATCAGGTGAATATTTTGATTTTAATGAAGGTAAGTATTTATTAATAAGTCTTCTTCAATTGCGGCCATAAATATCTCAAAAAATTAACAATTTCATATTTTTAAATTAATTTTAATATTTTAATTATAATAAAAAAATACAAACCTCAAAATATTTTAGTTTTTTATATATTCAAATAAAATTAATCGATACTTACATGTAGCGTGAGATAGGGTATTTTTAAGGATTTTAAATTTTAAATTTATAAAAATCAAACTTACTTAAGTATAAATAAATTAAAATTTTTGCATTTTATTTAAATTTATGATTTAATACATGTGATAGATAATAAAAGTATTTGTGTTAATTTAATTAAAAATGATAATTTTGAATTTTATAAAAAATAATTACAAAAAAATATTTTTTATTTTTATTTGTTTATTTATAACAAATATAGCCTTTGCTCAACAAGTTATTTCAAAACAAATGCAAGAGACATTAAATCTTATAGTACAATTATTAAACGCATTAATTACAATGATGGCATTTATTACTGGTCCATTATTAATGCTAGCATGATGGTTACTTACTCCCGATTGGACATATTGAGATGTTTTTTGATTAAGAGATGTTTTACATAGTCTTTGGGTACTTGTATCAAATGTAGTATATGTAATATTTGCTATTATGCTTGTAGTAATAGCTTTTGTATCAATTATACATGAAAACAAAAATTTTTGAATAAAAGAAAATTTACCAAAAATTTTGGTTTGAATTTTGATGGTACCTTTTAGTTGGTTTATAGTAAGCGGAACTTTGAGTATAACAAATGTACTTACAGCATCTATAATAACATTACCATACGATATCATTCAAAATATTAATACTTCATGACGAAATCCTTTATCACAAATTCAAATACCAAAAAAATATATATGGAAACTTAGTGATTGAATAACATGATCGTGATCTTTTTCTTCTGAACCTGTTAAATGTGAAAGTGATAATACAAATTGTACATCTGTAGACAAAATTTTATCTTGAGAAAATTCAACTTGAGTTTTTAATATACTTTCTTTTTATGCTTATTGAATATTTAAAATTCAAAGTATACAAATAATAGATAAGACAACTCAAGAAAAGATAAAAAGTATAGTAGATATTATTAAACATGTATGAATTTGAATTATATTTTTTGTGGTTTTTGCAATACTTATTATAGCTATAGTATTTGCTTTGTTTTATAGAGCTTGTATGATGTGGTTATTTATTATTTTTTCACCAATATTTTGATTAATATTTTTTTTATCATGAAAACCATGAGAATTTGTAAAAAGTTTAGAAAAATTTAAAATTACTCAATTTATATCTTTGGCAATGGTGCCTGTATATTTGTCTTGAGCTTTAGCATTTTGATTTTTGTTTTTACTTTTAGCTATGAAATGATGAGATGCTGTTAAGGGTAATACATATAACTCTGAATATTTTAAAATTGATGGGGAAAATAATAATCAAACTATTGATTTTTGAGGTGTTAAATTACAAATGGAATGATTTTGAAGTTTTTTAAATGTAGCTGGTGATGCAAAAGATTTGGCAACCTGAGCTATATGAAATGTAATAATAAATATTTTAGCCTTAATTATATTATGGTTTGCTGTAATGGCAGCTCTAAAATCAAGCGAAATAACAAAAACAGCAGTACAACCTATAGCAGATTTTGGTGCAAGTATGTGAAAACTAGCCCTAAAAATGCCACAATACATGCCTATACCTATACCATGAACCTGAAAAAGTATGCCATTAGCATGATTACAACAATTACAATCAGTTATTCAATGAGATTTTGATAATAAAGCTAGTCAATCCGGTCGAGATGTTGCAGAAATGTTTTGATTTAATCAATCAGAAAATACAAAAAAAATGACAGCTGCTTATGAAAACAACAGATCTCGTACTTGAGATAGTTTAGAAAAATTCATAAAATCAGTAAATTTTAATGATTTAAAATCTGAAGAGAAAAAAATATATGCTGAATATATAGCGTATTATACAGGATTAGCTGGAGAAGATAGAGATAAATTTATTAATAATATTCAAAAATCTACTAATGCAGATCAGGCTAGTGAGCATATTTATCAAATAATTAAAAATTCTTCAAAAGATAATGTAACTGTAACATCTTTAAAGAATAAAACATCTGATTGAAGCAAACAAAAGCTAATAACAATGATGACTGGGTCTACTGAAAAATCAATAGAAGATAAAGCACAAGAAGCAACAACAGCAGCACAAGAAGCAACAACAGCAGCAACAGAAGCAGCAAAAAAAGCAACAACAGCAGCAGCAACAAAAGCATTAACCGAAGTAAAAAAAGCACAAGATGCATTAAACAAAGCACAAGATGCATTAAACAAAGCACAAGATGCATTAACTAATCAAAAAACACAAAACAATATAAATGCTTTAAATCAAGCAACAGATATATTAAAAGAAGCAATAAATAAATTAAATGCAGTAATAGCAGCGCCACCAGCACCAGCACCAGCACCAGCAGCACCAGCACCAGCACCAGCAGCACCAGCACCAGCACCAGTACCACCACCAGCACCATAATTTGAGTCCGGACTGGACTCCTTGCTTCTCGAGTCCAGACTCAAAAAATCCCGACTAAAGTCGGGATTTTTAAACGGTCATGCTTTACTATATATTCAATTCGTTTTTAAGTGATTCGCTTATGGTCTTTTTTTGAAAAAATTTTGGATTAATATATATAGGATTATTTGTAGGATCATTTAAATTTCAAGAATCAATAACTTCATTTAAAGGAATAATTCTAACTGTTTTTATTCAATTTTTTTCACGACAATCATTAGGTATTACTATTACTTCTTTTCATTGTAATTTACGTATTCTATAATCAAAACTAGAATTAACATTTTTATTATTTAAAATTGTAACTTGATTTGAAAAATAATTTTCTTGTTTTGGAACAATTTTAATTCATTGTTCTAAACAATTTTGTAAAAAATTTTTTAATCGTAATATTTGATAAATTTCTTCTTGTGTTTTTCATTTTATTAAAAACGATTTTTTTATTTGTTCATTTGAAGTTTGTGGTAAATGTTCAATAAATCTAGAAATTGTATTTTTTTCTATATTTTTTTTCATATATTATTTATATTAAAAAATAAAAACGATATATTTGTAATAAATTTTATTTATTTGTCAAATTTTAAAAAATAAGTTGAGTAATTTATAGCTTTAATTAAATATAATTTTAAAATTAATATATAAAAAATTATAATTTTTTTGATTTTTAAAAAAAGTTATATATAATCTTGCAACTTTGATTAATTTATTAAACATGTTTTATTTATTATAGATCAGTAATTAGAGCAGTTGGCTTATATTAAGATTAAAATTGAGGTATAGATTACATTTGTTAATAAAAAGCATTAACATAAAAAATTTGACCACTATTTCGGGCTTGTAGCTCAGTGGTTAGAGCAGCTGGCTCATAACCAGTTGGTCGAAGGTTCAATTCCTTCCAAGCCCACCATAATAGGTATTAGATAATAGGTTTTTTGGTAACAATAATAAAATTAATAAATAATTGAATAATAAAATTGTTCAAATTTTTTATTTTTGAGCATAAAATAAGAGATTTTTAACATAAAAATTTAATTAATTTTTTGGAAGGGTACTCAAGAGGCTGAAGAGGCGGGTTTGCTAAACCTGTAGGATGCCGTAAGGTGTCGCGGGGGTTCGAATCCCCCTCCTTCCGCCATAAAATTTTGGTATACTCAAGTAAAATTGTTTGACGGTTTCGCGGTAGCGAAACCTAGTCTAATTTAAAAGGTTTTTTAAAAAGAAAAAAACCGAAAATCAATTTTTATTAGATATATAAAGTGATTAATAAAAATTTTAAATATTTATTAATAATAACTTGCAACTTTATATTTTGTATTAAATTATTCATCTTGCGGATGTAGCTCAATTGGCTAGAGTGTCACCTTGCCATGGTGAATGTTGCGAGTTCGAATCTCGTCATCCGCTCCAAAATAGTTTACAGTTAATAGTTGATAGTTTGGAAAATTTTTGTTATATATAATAATAAAAAGATAAACTTCAATTATTAAAGAAGTAAAAAATATAAATTTAGATTTAAAGTTTTTAATTTTATTTTTTAAAATCTTTATTTTAAAGCAAAAAATATGTCTTTAAAAAAAATATTTAGTCTTTAAAAAGTTTTTTAAAAAATCTTTTGACTTTAATTTTAATTTTTATATAAATATATGCACTTCAAAATTGTTCTTTAAAATAATTAATATACAAGAAGATGAAATTCGAAAAGGAATTTAAAAAAAAGAGCATAAAATCAAAACTAAGTTTAAAAGAGTTTGATCATAGCTCAGGATGAACGCTAGCGGCAGGCCTAATACATGCAAGTCGAGCGAGATTTATTAATGTAGCAATACATT
>CAYUQQ010000031.1:5370-8915 GCA_964446905.1 uncultured Candidatus Peribacteria bacterium | reverse complement strand
TCTTCCTTATCAGAGAAGCGCTCTAACCAGCTGAGCTACACACCCAAAAACATTAAATTAAAATTTAAATATTATTTATTAAAATCTAGAAATTAAAATCAAATAATATTACAATTTAATTAAAAAGTGCAGATATTTTATAAAATCTTGTTATAATGTCAAAACTTTTGCATACAACATTTAAAAAATGGCTTAAATTAAACAATTTTAACTGGAGTATTATTTTTAAATAATTTCTTATCAAAAATAAAAAGATAGATTTTTTTAAATTTCTTATCTCACATTTACACAATTTATTTTACAATCTCTTATTATTTAACATTATATCATCATAATATTTTTTTTATTTTACCAACTTCATAAACAATATCATCATCTATATTTTCACACACTCTTACAATTTCTTCTAATGTAGTTAATCATGCTAAAGCCTTAAGTATTCAATCTTCTATCATAAATGTCATATTACCTTTTCTTGCTATATCTAATATATCTTCAATAGTTTTTCATTCACTAATTGCTTTTCTTACATTTTTATTAAAAAATAATACTTCATAAACTGCCAATCTTCATTTATATCATGTTCAATTACAATAATTACATCATGTTCATTTTTTAAATTTATCTAAATGTTCTTTTAAACTATCTATATCTACAGATGATTTTATTGAATCTAATAATTCATTATTTGGACTATGTGATTTTTTGCAATATACACAAATTTTACGGACTAATCTTTGTGCTATAATAGCAATTAAAGAACTAGATAAAGAAGTATTTGAAATTCATAAATTATTAAGTCTTAATATAGAATTTACAGCACTAATTGTATGTAATGTTGTAAATAATAAACGTCATGTTTCTGATATTTCTACTGCCTTTGAAGCTGATTCAGAATCTCTTATTTCTCAAACCATTATGATATCAGGATCTTGTCTTAAAATTAATTTCAAAGCTTCTTTATATTGTAAATCATTTTTTTTCTTTCAAGTATTTTCTATTACATCTTCTCAAATTACTTTAATTTGAGTGGCTCATGGTACAAGATATTCTATTGGATCTTCTATTGTAATTATTTTTTTTTCATCATTATTTAAATAATTTAAAAAAGAATGTAAAGTTGTAGTTTTACCACTTCATGTTGGTCATGTAACAATTACCATTCATGCTTTTTTAGAAAGAATATTTTTAATTAAATTTTCTAACATTTTACTAGCAATTCATAATTGATTTAAAGATAAAATATCTGTATCTTGATGCAAAATTCTTATTGTCATATTTTGTCAATATTGTGTTGGGACTATAGAGACCCTCAAATTTACTTCTGTCTCTTTATCTTGATTAATATAATTAACTTTAATTCGTTCATCTCATCATCAATCAGTATTCAGCATATCTAAACGAAATTCAAGCTTATTTTTTACTGCTTTAAAAAAGGCATCAGTCATTTCCATTGGATAATCTTCTTGATCATAAAGTACTCCGTCAACTCTAAACCTAACTTTTAAAGTAGTATCTGTAGGTTCAATATGAATATCTGAAGCATTTTTTTCTAATGCATTTACTATAATATTAGCAAGAATATCTATATGATATATTTTATATTCTAGTCATCTTCATATAGTAAAAACTTTATCTTTTCTTAACTGTTCAAATTCTTTTGTATTTTTTCTTAATTCTTCTATTTTATTTTTATCTCTATATAAAGTTTCTATAAAATTTTTAATTTCAGTTTTACTACAAAGTAAAAATTTTATTTTAATATCTTTATTAAGTTTCATTTTATCAAAATTACCTATATTTTCTTCTGACTCATCAAAATTATATTTACCATTATTTTTTAACTTTATATCATCTTTATCTTCTTTTACTATAAGAATTTTAGAATAAAAATTATTTATTTTATTATTATTTAATTCTGGATTACGTTTTAATTTAAATTTGATTGAATCTATTATTTCTTTTATTACTTTATTATCATATTCATATATTACAACCTTTACTACAAAACCTGTATTTGGAAAATATTCTAATTTATAAGGTATAAATTTATATTCTTGTCATCTAAAATCAAATTCATCTTCCATTAATGCTAATTCATGTTTTTTAAATAAAAAAAATAATTCCATATCAAGATCCCATTGATTTGGATTAATTTTAGTTAACTTATATTGTTTAGCATAAGTTGAAACTATATCATCTTCTGTAATAATTTTTTTTCTAATTAAAATTTCTCATAATGTCTTTTTTGTGTCTTCTTGTTCTCTTAGTGCCATCTTTAATTCTTCTTCTGTAATTCTTTTTTCATTTAATAATAGTGTTCACAAAGGAATTTTAATATTATTTCTCCTTAATAATTCTATAAGATTTTCTTCTGATTTAACATATCATAATTCTAAAGCTATTTGTCAAAATGGTTTATAAATCCCATCTTTTTTTAATTTTTTTTGTATATCAAGAATTTCATTGCATTGATTTTGATTTATGCAAGAGTTTTTCGTCAAAAAATCTCATATTTTTTCAATTTTATTTTGGTTTATTTTATCTTCTAACACCTTATCTTTAAATCATGATTGTGTGTCTTTTATAATATGATCAACGTCTGTTTTATTTTTTCAAATTTCTTCTTTTACAAAATCTTGTCCTGAAGATATTGCTTTTTGTAAATCATTTTCTTCTCATTTTATTAGAATAGTTTTATCCTCTTCTAGTTCTGGATTAATTATTTTTTTATTTTTAAGAAGCTTCTCTGCTTCAGCATAAGCAGATGATAAATTATCTTGTTTAGTAATTTCATAAACTAATTCTTTTTTATCAGCAATAAAATCATCTTCTTTTTTACTAGAAGAACTTGAAGTTATATTAGAAAATAATTTTCAAATATTCATTATAAAAAATAATTTATTTATATTTAATAAGGATTTTTATTTTTTTCCTTTTTAAGAACCATTTAAATTATACTATTACATAGCTGTTGCAAGACTACTAAATAATTTTAATTAAGTATAATTTTTTATTGTAATAATTTATCTAAGTAATCTTTTTGTCTATTTATAGATTTTTTTAAATCAGAAGTTAATTTTATAGCCTTATCAGAAGCTTCAATAAAAGATCAATCTAAAATTAATTGATCAATTTTATCTAATTTTTCTGTATTTCTAGAAGAATTAGGTTGACTTATTTTTTTCATATTTTAAAGTTAAAAAACTTAATGTTTTATAAGATTTTTTTATAATTTGTCAAAAGATTTTAATTAAATTTCTACATATCGTCCCATTTTAAATTGGACCACTTTTTGCAGAATTTAGAAAATCATAAAATTTTAATAAATATACCTTAAAAAATTGTTCTAGGGTTTCGCGGCAGGAAAACCCAGTCTAATTTAAAGTGTTTTTAAAAAAACCAAAAAACCAATTCTTATTAGATATAGATAATTTTTTAGAAAATTTTTTAATTTGAATTATCAAAAATAACCACTTTAATTACACAATATTTTTTAACTTAAATATTATACTAAAAAAACGAAAACGCGCCGGATGAACAAA
>CAYUQQ010000031.1:0-5360 GCA_964446905.1 uncultured Candidatus Peribacteria bacterium | reverse complement strand
TGTGTATCATATTCTTGAGTATTTGCTTATAATCTTACAAATCAAGATAATATCTTAATAGCAAAAATAACAAATAAATTAAATTTATTAATACAAAAAAAATGAGAAAATTATAGAGATAAATATATAAAAACTCTAAATGATTATTATAATGCAAAAAATAATACTAATGAAAGATTAAGTACTATTATTAAAGAAATAATAAAAAGCATAAACACAAATAGTTCAATAATTATAAAAAGAGAGAATGTTTGAGATGAATATAAATGGAAATTAACAGATATATTTAAAAATGATACAGAAATAGAAAATACTATAAAATTAACACAAGAATTAATAGAAAAAATTAGTAAATATAAATGACAATTAAGTGATAATATAAAGCTTTTGGAATACATGAAATTAAATGATGAATTTAATCAAAATATTGATAAACTTTATGCTTATTCGTGATTATGAGAGTCAATTAATACAAAAGATACAAAAATGATTGAATTAACTCAAAGATTTGACTCTATTTATAGACAATATCAAGAGGCTTCATCTTTTTTTGGTGTAGAGATAAAAGCTTTTAATGATGATAAAATTAATGCAATTATAAATAATACGGACTTCATTAATTATAAAAATATTTTTAAAAATATACAAAAACAAAAAATTCATATTTTATCTCAAGAAAAAGAAGATGTAATTGCTAAATTATCAGATTCTTATATTTGATTTGGTTCAATTTATAATAAATTAATTGATTCAGATATTGTTTACCCAGAAATTACAGATCCAAATTGAAACAAAATTCCCACAAATTATGCAAATATGTATTCTTCATGGAATAATTCTAATAGAGATTTTAGAAAAGATTATACACAAAAATATTACACTACCTATAAATCATTTGAAAATACTCTTTGAGCATTATATATTTCTAAATTAAAAGAGGCTTCTACTTATGCAAAAATCAGAAATTATGACAATGTCTTACAAACAAAATACCAACAAAATGATTTACCATTGGAAATTTATGATAATCTTATTAATGTAACAAATGAAAATCTTAATGTTTTTCACAGATATCTTAAAATTAGGCAAGATTATTTATGATTAGATAAAACTCATTATTATGATACATTTACTCCTATAGAAACTGATATAAAAAATTCTTTTACATATAATGAAGCAAAACAAATGATACTTACATGATTAAATAAATTATGAAAAAAATATATATCATGATTAAATGAAGCTTTTAATTCAAATTGGATAGATGTATATCAAGGAAAAAATAAATGATGATGAGCTTTTTGTTACAGCATATTTTGATTACACCCATTTATATCTTTAAATTTTAATAATACCTATGATGATGTAAGTACTTTGGGTCATGAATTATGACATGCCATGAACGCTTATTTTTTATGACAAAAACAATCCTATAATTTATATAATTTATGATATCCAGTAGAAATACCATCTATCGCAAATGAGTTAATTATGCTTAGATGACTTGCAAATGAATCTAAATCCGATAAAGAAAAATTATTTTATTTAGATAGATATTTATTTTTAATTTATACCAATTATTGGAGAGCTACTATGTATGGAGACTTTGAAAAACAAGTATATACAAAAATTTGGAATAATGAATCAGTTACAACAGAAATATTAAATAATATATTTGAGAATTTATTTAAAAAATATTATTGACCAAATTTTGCTTATGATGATTATCTTACTATAGAATGGGCTATTAAACCACATTTTTATAGTTATTATTATACTCACGAATATGCTGTTTCTACAGCTGCAGCAAATAAAATAGCTACAAATATTGTAAAAGAAGAAAAATGATTTTGAGAAAAATATATAGATTATCTTGCATCTTGAAAATCTTGAACTCCAAATGAATTACTTGCAAAAATTAATATAGATATGACTAAACCTGAATATATTAAAAGCGTTTCCGAAACACAAACACAAATTCTTGATGAAATGGAAGAAATTATTAAAAGAATTAAATGAAAATAATAGTTATCGTAAAAAATTTCCAAAACTTTTTTATAGTATAATATTTCAATAATAAATTTGATCTTATATCTCATTATACTAGATTAAATTTAATTTTAAGTTTTTTATTTTTACAAAACCACTAAAGAATAGACTATAACCTGTCCTGTAATTTAATTTTAGAAATCAATTCATTTTTAGCATAAAACATAACACAATCTCATACACATAATATTCAAAAATCAAAAAAATTATTTCCCCCAATTTAACAATTAATCATTTTCTCATATTATGAAAAAACTTCTTATAGCCACTTCAAATCCTTGAAAAATTCAGATGTTTAAAGATATGTTAAAGAACGTAAAAAATATTGAGTTTTTATTTTTAAACGATTTTAAAGAAAAAGCCCCTTCCCCAGAAGAAAATTGAAAAACACCACAAGAGAATGCTTTAATTAAAGCAAAATATTATAGTGAATTTTATAAAATTCCAACTTTAGCAGATGATGCGGGTTTTGAAATTGATGAATTAAATTGAGAGCCATGAGTAATGGCTCGTAGATGGTGATGAATTTTGCCTGACAATACAAGCGATGAAGATTGGTTAAAATTTTATTTAAATAAAACCAAAGAAATTCCTTGAGAATATTTACATGGTAGTTTCCCTTTTGCAAGATGTCTTTATATATCTAATTGAAAATATTTTTTTCAATCTGACAAAAAAATATTTTTTTTATCAAGAATTCCAAGAAAAATATTTAAGCCAGGTTGGCCAGTAAGTGCATTAAGAGTGTATAAAGACTGAAGACATGAAATGGATATTCCCCCTGATGATCCAATTTGGCAAGAAACATTAAAAAAAGAAGATTTAATAAAATTATTAAATAATCTATAAAGCATTATGTAAGCATTGAATAGCTTTTTTATAATGTTCTCATGCAACACCAAAAGTCATTGCTCTTTGTAAATATCATTGAGAAACAATTTCTATATTTATTCATTTTTTTGATAAAATATTCGTTGCTTTTGATAAAATTCAAACTCTATCTTTAATATTTTGTCATACACAATAAATCAATGCTTTATCTTTTTCTATTTTTACAAAATTCATACCATATTCATCATTTAAGTTGTTTATATCTAATTTTTTTTCTAATATTTCTTTAATTTTTTCTACATTATTTCATTCATTAAGAGATATTGTTACTTCTGTTTCTGATGTAGAAACTATATCTACAGAAGCAAAATCTTTAATTATATCAAATACTTTAGCCAAAAATCATTGACACATATTAGCTACACTTATTGTTATTAATGTAATATTTTTCTTTCATCAAACAAATTGAATTCATTCATTTAAAATATCTCATTTTGGTGTAATCCAAGTTCATTTACTTTCTTTATCAAAAGGATCAAACACATGTATTTTAATTCAAGCACTTAATAACTCTTCTCTTAATGTTTGATTATGTAATACTTTTGCATTTGCTCATCTAGCACCAGTAATTTCTCTGGCAGTAATATAATTAATATTTTCTATCAATTTTGCATCTTCAGGTTTTTCCAATAAATTTGGTTCACAAGATAAGATTCATAAAACTTTTTTTTGAATTTCCAAAATAATTTCTTTTTGTTGATCTCAAGCAAGTCATACAGCAAGTGCAGATGCTACAGAATCAGAATAACCTCTTCAAATAGTATTTTCTATACCTTTTTCAAATTTACCAACATATCATGATAAAATAGGAATTTTTCAACTATTTAAAATATTTCAAATATACTTTCATAATTTATTATACAATAATTTAAAAACTTCTTTTTCAGATTTTCAATTAATTTCATCTACACCTATTATATCATCAAGATAAAGTCCTTCTGAAAATTGTTTTGAATTATTAATAATATTTAAAGTTTTTGCTTTGGAATTTAAAACTGTACTAAAAACTTTTGCAGAAACTTGTTCTCAAAATCAAATAATAGAATAGCTTTTTCAATTTATAGAAATAGTATAGTCATTATTTTTTCAAGGCAAAATACTTTTATCTCATTTTAAAATCCATTCTCAAATAATATTTTCAAAATTTGTAAAAATTTGATTTAATATTAAATATAAATTATTTAAAATATTTTTATCTTTTATTTTTTGTTTTGCAAGATCAAAATGAAATTGTTTTATTTCTTCTATCATTTTTTGTATTTTAGAAAATTTTTTAAACTCTCATAATTCATTTCAAATATTTATAAGATTATCTGTAGTATTAAACTCCTTTGATCTCATAGCAGATATTACTACTGATTGTAAAATTCATTTTTCAAAATCATTTAAAATATTACTTAAAAAAATCATACATTAAAATTTATAATTAAAAAATTATTTTAATTCTTTATTTTTTTCCAAAAAATTAAATAAGATATAATATAAAAAAACCAAAACTTAAATCCTTTGTTATTCCCAAGTAAAATTCTTCATAATAATTACATACAAAATTTCTAATCCTCTCATTTAAAAAACCTTACCAAATCTTTATGCACCAAATCAGATTTGGTTTTAAATTTTTTATTTTTACAAAAGACTATTCCAATCTCCGCGCGCGAACGTCGATTAATTCATTTTTGGTATAATATTACAAAATTACATTAATGTAATTTTTTTTATATAAAAAATACAATTTTTTGACAAAAAAACATAAATATGATTTAATATAAATATAAATTTAATTTAAAAAAATGACAGATCAAGAAAAACAAGAATATATAAAAAAAAGACAAACAATATGAGATATTTTGGTTTCTCTATTTTGAGAGTGGGAACTTGCAGAAGGATTGTTTTGTTTGGTGTGAAGTAAATACATCACAAAAGAAGCTCTTGATTCTTTGATAGATGTAATAAGTAGTGCAATGAAAAATATCGAAGAACAAAACAAAACTCAAAAAATACAAAAATCCATACAACAACTCGATGAAATGAAACAACAAGAATTAAACCAAAAAGAAGAAGAAAAAAAACAAGCAGAAAGTATTTTTTTGGAATTAGGTTTAGTTTAAAAAAATTAATCACCAAAAAATCCAAAAAATATATATTTTAATTTTTAATTTTATAAAATATGTCAGAAGCATTTAATTTAAAACAATATGATACACAAAATGAAAAATGAAACAAAAAACAAGATAATAAAATCGACTCAACGGAATTTCAAAAAATTGCAGAAAATTTAAATAATGATGAAAAAATAAAAACATTAGCAGAGTATCTAAAAAATTCTAATACTACTGATACTCTTGCAACATCTTGTAAAGAATCAATAAATAAGGCTGTATCAACAATAAAAATAGACACATTAAATCCACAAAATAATG
>CAYUQQ010000030.1:0-9002 GCA_964446905.1 uncultured Candidatus Peribacteria bacterium | reverse complement strand
AATTACAAAGTATAATTATAAAGAAGCTCCTTTATTGGCTAGTTTGTTAATAAAGCTTTGAGTAAATCAATACCAATTTGCTTTTGTACATATTCTTTGAAGTGCAGCGCAAAATAAAAGAACTATAGTTCCAAAAAAATCACAAATTATGCCTTATATTAAAAAAGCTTTAGATTTAGGTAAAAATGCTTGAGTTATTTGTATGGTAGAGGCAATACCATTTTGTTTTATGCAATGATATGAATGGGCAATTGCAGAATATAATTATATGCCAGAAACTACGGTAATTGATGCAGAATATAGGACAGAAAAATATTCTGAATATAGATGGACAGAATGAAAAGCAAAAAGGGAAGAATGTAAAAAATGTAATAAATACAATATTTGTGAATGACCCTGGAAAGAATATCCAGAAATGTATGGATGGGAAGAATTTAAACCAATTATAATATAGTATATAAAATAAGTTTTAGTATAATTTAATCTAAAAATAAATGAATTTAAAAGAATTTAATAAAAAATATCAATATTATAAAAATATAATTGATTTAATGTTATTTCAATATATA
Source organism: uncultured Candidatus Peribacteria bacterium (assembly GCA_964446905.1). Lineage (GTDB taxonomy): Bacteria > Patescibacteriota > Gracilibacteria > BD1-5 > UBA2023 > CAYRGR01. The sequence continues at coordinate 8,433 of CAYUQQ010000030.1, read as the reverse complement.
TCAAAAGAATTAAAAAAAGAAAAAACCAAAAATAATTCTTTTATAAAAGAAATTTATAAACAAATTTGAGATTATTTAATTAATTGAGGCAAAAGATTAAGGCCTATTTTAAGTTTAGTATTTTTTGAAGCTTTTTCAAAAAAAAATGCCAATAAAGAGATTCAAAAAGCATGTTTACTTTTTGAATTTTTTCATAATTATACTTTGATTCATGATGATATTTATGATGAAGATGAAAAAAGAAGAAATTTGGAAGCTGTACATTTTTTATTAAAAAAATATATATGAGGCAATTATAATTTATTAAATAAAAAACAAAAAATATATAAAAATTCAAGTGAGAGATTTTGAGCTGTTTGATGATTTATCGCATGAAAATTAGTGCATAATTTATCTATTAAGTTATTAAATGAAAGTAAAATTGATAATAAAATTAAAATTATTTGATATAATTTACTTTCTAATGTTTATGAAATTGATAATATATGACAAGCTTTGGATTTATATTTTGAATATAATATAAATAAAGTAAAAGAATTAGATTATTTTAATATGATTAATTTAAAAACATGCCAATTAATTATTAATAGTTGTATTTGGTGAGCTAGTTTAGCAAAAGTCAAAAAGCAAGTTTTGGATAAAATTACAAACTTTGCTTTATTATTTTGAGAAGCATTTCAAATACATGATGATATTATAGATTTACAAGAAGGATCAAATAAATGACATGGCTTTGGTTCTGATTTAAAGCAATGAAAAAAAACATTGATTGTTATCCATTTTTTTAAAAATGCTAGTGATGAAGATAAGAAAATTTTTAATAAACATTTTTGAAAAATAAATGCTACAAAAAATCAGCTTAAAAATCTGGTAAAATTATTAAATAAGACAAACTCAATCACTTATGCTACAAATATTATGCAAAAAAAAGTAAAAAGTGCTATCTTATATTTAGATTTATTAAAGCCAAAAATAAATAAAAACTCTTATGAATTCTTAAAATTTTTTATTACTAATATTATAGATTAATGATTGCTTTATTTTTTAATAAAATTAATAATTTTGTTTTAAGAATAGAAAATTCAAAAATAAATATTTGCTGGTTTTTATTATTTTCAGCATTAATATGACTAATTAGACAAATATTAGAAATATATATTTTTTCTACAATAAATACTTGTAATAACTTTTCTTCTTTTTTTAAAATGTCTACAATCTGTTTATTTATGAATAATTATATCTATTTCTATACAATTATTGCTAATTCTATTTGGTTTATTAATATGCTATTATTAATAAGTTATATTTTAAGTGTTTTTTTAAAAGAAAAATTTTTAAAAATATTAAAATTAATATTAATGTTTAGTTTTGTAATATTAAGCGTTCCATTATATGAATATTTATTTTGAGATAATATTCTTCAATTAACATTTATTTATTTTGTTTGATGAGTCAAAGAAATTTTTATAAAAATATTTACTTTAAATGCATTTGTAGAACAAAATAGGCCAATATTTTTTGAATGGATGATTATAATAGTTTCTCTTGTATATTATATGATTTTTATTAAAAAAATATCTTGGTATAAAAGTATTATTTATACTTATTTTACTTGTGTTATATCACATTTGATATTATGATTTTGGTATATACAACCAGAATCTTTTATAACAAAAAATGCAATTTTTTATATACACACATTTTTACGTGTAGATTTATTTTCATTTCAAATAGTTTTATATATCTTAATTACAAGCATAATACTTCTTCTAATTTTATTTAAACATACGAATTATCCATTTTTAGCTTTTTTAAAAAATATTAGATTTAAAAGATTATTTTTATTTTTTTTGTTTTATATTTGGTGATTTATAGAATTAAAATCTTATTTTCCTAATAGTACAATTTATTTTATTGATATTATTTTATGTTTTTTACCATTTCTTTTTTATTGGATATTTGCAATTCATTTAAATGACATTAATGATCTTGAAATTGATAAAATTACAAACAAAGAAAGACCTCTGATTAAATATAATATTGATATTGAAATTTTTGAATGGATTTGTAATTGTTCATTTTTTATATCATTTTTTTTATCATATTGATTATTTTTAAATAAACCGATTTTAATAATTATTAATTTATTAAATTTTTTACTTTGTTTTTTATATTGCCAAAAACCCATTTATTTAAGAAAATATTTTTTTTCAATTTTAATTGTAGCATTAGTAGATTTAACACCATTTTTTTATAGTAGTGCACTTTTTTGATATGATTTATTATCAGATTATAAAATATGGCAGATATATTTGGCATTATTTGCAGCCTCTATATTTATTTTTAATATAAAAGATATAAAAGATATTGAGTGAGATAAAAGGAATAAAATTCAAAATATTTTTACTATTTTTTGATTAGATAAATGAAAAAAGATTTTTGCAATTTTAAATTTAGTATGACTAGGAGCCTTTGTTTTAATATCACAAAAGTATAATTATTTACCATTTGTAATATTAACATGAATAACGACAACAATCTATTTATTTTATGCCAAAAAACCCAAAGAAAAAGCATTTTTTTACATATTTTTTGTTGCCATTATATTATGAATGTTTTTGCAATATTTTAATGTTATTTAGGGATAGTAGGAAAATAGGTAGTTATTAAATATTTAAGTTGAAGAAGTCGAAGAAGTTAAAAGGTGGCTTCGCCACAGTCAAAGAAGTTGAAGAATTATTTTCCGTTTTTATTGTTTTTGTTATGAGTTATGAGATATGTGTTATGTGAGATGGTTTTTTTAAATATCTCATAACACACAACACAATCTCACATAACAGTCAAAGAGTGGCTTCGCCACAGTCGAAGAAGTCAAAAAAGTCGAAGGAGTCGAAGAGTTTTAAGAATTATTTTTTGTTTTTATTGTTTTTGTTGTTTTCGTTATGAGATATGTGTTATATGTGAGTTGTATTTATCAAAATATCTCACAACACATCTCACATCTCACATAACAGTCAAAAAGTGGCTTCGCCACAGTCAAAAAAGTCAATTCCACAATTCCGCACTTTAGCAATTTAGTTTGGGATATATCTAAAACTTTTTATATATATCTCATCTGCCTCAGGCATAGATAAAAATTATAAATATTTCTTTGTTATTGATTTCATAAATAAATCTGTAATCTCAAATCCTAAGCCTATATTTTCACTCGAATCATTTTAAAATTTTTATATCTAAAGTTTTATTAGTGGGATTAATTTTTAATTTTTCTATAGATTTTTTAAATTGAGTTATGATTTTTTCTTTTTTATGTTTTTCTAAAAATTTCAAAACTCTTTTTTCAAAAAATACTTTATACATTTCATAAAGAATTAAAAAATACATCAGAAGACAAAAACTCAAGTTTTCAATCTTTTTTCTTTTTTTCATAGTCTTGTATAGCTAAAACTTCATCTTCCAAAGCCTCGTCTTCAAATATATCAATATTTTTTCATTTTGTAATTCTATAAAATTCTCATAAACTCAGTAAAATAGCTTGAGGTTTATTATTTGAAAGTATAATTTTTCTTCAAACATTATTTATAGTTGATAAACAAGTTTTTGTATTTTTTTGAAGATCCGTCACAGAAATAAAAATATTTTCTAAAGTAGCCATAACCTAAATATTATATAATAATATGTAATATTATATGGATAATTATATGGAAATCAAATTTTTATGTTTTATAAAAAGTACTAGTTATAATGAATTTGTAAATAACTTCCACATAGTCTTAATGGAACTAAAATTAAATAGATTTCTTTCAGAAAATTCATAAGCAAAACTGCATCAACAATATTTACAAAAATTTTTTCCGTACCAACAGGGGTTTTTTATAAGGCCTTTTGAATCCAGACTTATTATATATTTTTTATTAAATGGACAATAATTAGATATTTTAAATTTATTATTCATAATAAAGTTGATCATGTGTGGCGTAAATAAAAGAAAATCTTTATATTTATTTTTAAGATTTAATAATATATTCCAAATAGCTTTTTTTTCTTTCCAATCAAGATATAAATTATCATTTTCACTTAATTTTGTATGAAATATAAAATGAATTCCTAATATATTTGGATAAAAATCGTAAAAATATTTAATAAATTCTTCAAGACAATGTGAATTTTCCTTGTTTATTGTAATGGCAATAGTATATTTATATTCAGGATATCTTTTAATATTTTTAATAATTTTTTGAAAATTTCATTGTCATCTAATTTTATCATGAATTTTTTCTGTTCAATCAATAGAAATTTGTATAACAGTATTTTTTAAAGAACTAGAAAAGTCTACTGTTCAATTTGTAAAAATTGAATTATATCTAAAATTTTTCATTAGTTTTACAAGAAGTCATTTTTTTAAAAAAGGTTCTCATCATAACCAAATAGCATGCATCAATAATGGATATTGCTTTTTAAGTTCTTGTATTCTTTTTTGCCATTTACCATCATCTAAATCATCATTTTTATTTTTATTTTCCAAATAACAATGTGAACAATTAAGATTACATGAAGATGTTATATCTATAGCAACAGAAAAAGTAAAAAATTTTTTTATATTTATTCACATATATATTATAATTTTATTTTTAGTAAATATAGAACGTAGTATATAAAAAAGTTATTTGCACTTTTTCTTAAATATTTTGTTACAAAACACACAAAAGCTTGATATGAAAAAATTGCTTGAGCTTTATTCGATGAAAAAATATCATGGATGGAAAATACTATACAAGAATGGCAATGCAATAAGGAAAATTCTATTATTAAAACACTTTACAATCATTAAAATATGCAAAAAGACAAAGTACATCCTCTTGAAAATATCCATAATATTAACAAAAAATTTAATGATTTTTTTTCTGTTCCTCTATATTATGCAGGAATGTTGGTAACAGTTATTTTATTTTTTTCGCCATATTTTTTTCGCCTTTTTTTGGCTTATATTATAAATATATTTTTTAATCGTCCTGTTGTTTATTTGTCATTTTTTGGAAAATATATATGAAAAAAAATGAATGCAATAATACTTTCTTTAGTTTATCTTTCAGTTTTTTGAATTTATGCTATTTTTTTTAAAATTTCTAATCTTTTTAAAAAAAGGCAAAAAACTACTTGGATAAAACAAGAAAAGCAAGAAAAAATAATTGATTTATATTTTCACCAAAGTTAACAAATGTATATTTTATGACTTTCTTTTTACTATCATAATTCATCAGCCTGTCTTATTAAGGATGGTAAAATAATCGCTGCAGCTCAAGAAGAGAGATTTTCTCGTAAAAAAAACGATGCAAATTTCCCTGAAAATGCTATAGATTTTTGTCTTGAATATGCAGGGATTTTAATTGATGATATTGATTATATTTCATTTTATGAAAAACCATTTTTAAAATTGGAAAGAGTAACACTTACTCAAATTACAGCTTGGCCAAAAGGTCTTTTGGAATTTCCTAATCAAATAAATACTTCATTGATCAAAAACACTAAAATCCCCAAAATTATCAGACAAAAAACAGGCTATACTTGAGAAATAATTTTTACAAAACATCATGAATCTCATATGGCTAGTAGTTTTTTTACTTCTGCTTTTAAAGAAACAGTATTAGTCGCTATTGACTGAGTTTGAGAATGGGATACTACAACTATTTGAGTTTGAATTAAAAATGAAATACAAATTAAAGAAACGATTCATTTCCCAAATTCCTTGGGACTTTTTTACAGTGCTTTTACTTATTATCTTTGATTTGATGTAAACGATTGAGAATATAAGGTAATGTGACTTGCTCCTTATTGAGAAGCAAAATATGTAGACATAATTTATAAAAATATTGTTAATGTATATGATGATTGAAGTTACTGCTTAAATCAGGATTTTTTTGCTTATGAATATTGAAAATACATGATTAATCATAAAAAATTTGAAAAATTATTTGGTATAAGTAAAAGAAAAAAATGAGATAAAATTCATCAAATTCATTACGATATTGCAGCTAGTGTCCAGAAGGTTTTGGAAGAAATATTAATTAAAATATGTAGACATGCAAAGGAAATTACATGACAAAAAAACCTTTGTTTATCTTGATGAGTTGCTTTAAATTGTGTAGCGAATTCTAAAATTTTATTAGAAAAAATATTTGATGATGTTTGGATTTTTCCTGCTTCTTGAGATGATTGATGATCTATCTGATCCGCTCTTTTTACTTGGTACCATATTCTTTGAAATAAAAGAGATAGTCTAAAAGAAATTGATAATGTTTTTTGGTGACCAGAATTTAATAATACCACAATTAAAGATTATCTAGATAGAACGAATATTATTTATAAAGAATATTCAAATGAAGATCTTGTGAAAAAAATTTCAAAATATATTCAAGATCAAAAAGTTGTAGGATGGTTTCAGTGAAGAATGGAATTTGGTCCAAGATCATTGTGAAATAGAAGCATATTGGTAGATGCTCGTAATAAAGAAAATTGGCAAAAGGTAAATTTGAAAATTAAATTCCGTGAAAGTTTTCGTCCTTTTGCCCCATCAGTTCTTGAAGAATATAAAGACGATTATTTTGTTTTTCCAAAAAAAAGTCCTTTTATGCTTTTTACGGCAAAAACAAAAAATAATTCTATACCAGCTACTACTCATATAGATTGATCTTCAAGAATTCAAACAGTTTCAAAAGATACAAATAATATCTATTACGACTTAATAAAACAATTTTATGAGGATACAGGAGTTCCTGTATTGATAAACACTTCTTTTAATGTTTCATGAAAACCTATAGTATGTACACCTCAAAATGCTTATCAATGTTTTTTACAAACAGAGATGGATGTGCTTGTATTATGAAATTTTGTAATAGAAAAAAATAATAAAAATTATTAAAATATAATTTTATGTATAATTTTAGTAGCAATTAAAATTAAATTTTTCCATAATAAATCTCAATAAAAATATGTGATTATAAATCATATAAATATATATGGTCCAAAAGAAAATGTTTTAAGAATTTTTATTCATTTAAGTTTTTCAAAAAAAGGAGATTTATTTTTTGTATGATAATTATTTACTGTTTTATAAATTTTTTTTATTAATAAACAAGTTTCTTTATCTATGGGATTAGATATGTTTTGTAAAAATTCTGTAGGATTTGGATATAATAATCATTTTATATTTGATTTTTTTTCTCATTCTTGAATATATCATAAACAAGCTTGTGTTCAAAACATTTTAATTAAAAATTCTTTGTCTACTATATATCATTCATTTAATAGATTAATATCCAAAGATTCTTGTTCTCAAATTTGAAAAGTTATTTTATAAGCATAAAAAAATATTTGAAATATAATATACATTATTAAATATATAGTAAAAATAAGAAATAATTTATGAAAAACTTCATTTCAATTTCTTATATAATCAAAAATTATTATACAAATTAAAATAATTATAATTAATAAAATATTTATAATTTTAAATTTTTCTTCTGATATTTGTAATTTAATTTTATTTTTTGTAATTTTAATAAAAAAATTTTTAGTTTTACTTATTAATTTTTTATAAGAATAAATTATAAAAATTGTTAAAATTCAAATTAAAAATATAAAGTAACTTCCAAATTGTGATAAATTATTTTTTATAAATTCTATTTTTTTAATTTCATCTATTATATCTGTCCTTATTAATCTTATTAATACAAAAAATAAAAGAAAAAATAAAATACTTTTTAATACTTTAAATATAGAATCTTTTTTTAAGATTTTTCAAGTTGTTTTATCTTTTAAAAAAAATATTATTTTATCTTTTTGATCAATAAAAATATTTTGAAATAATGATTTTCTATAAGTTTTATTAATAATTATTTTTCAATAAAAATAAAAAAAATACAATAATAAATAAAAAAGAGTAATTAAAGCAATATTTCATATAAATGGAATTATTCAAATATTTGGTATAAATAAGGTAAGTATAAGTAAATATTTTGCATCTCATGCTGCCCAAATTCAAAAATAATATAAAATAAAGGATATAATTAAAGAAAGAATAAAAAATCCTAAACTTATTAAATTAAAACCATATCAACTGTATATTATATATATATAATATATTGGCAATAATACAATTAAATAAAGTAAAAATTTATTTGGTATTTTTTGATATTTTATATCTGAATATAATATCACTAAATTAATACCCAAAAAAATAAAAGATAAAAAAAACAAAAAAAGTAACATTTTTATTGACTTATGAAGTAATATATTATATTATAATTAAGAATTTAAAAATTAATAAATTTATTAATAATAATTTAAATTATGAAAAAAATTTATTTATATGCAAGTTATTTTATAATATCAATGTTTTTTTTTGCTAATACTAGTTATTGAATTTGGTATTGA
>CAYUQQ010000029.1:0-9227 GCA_964446905.1 uncultured Candidatus Peribacteria bacterium | reverse complement strand
ATATTTATGATATAAAAAATGTATTAAATTTATCACCATTTTATAAAGAAACAATATATATAATAATATCATTTGTAGTAATTTTATTTTTTATTTATTTATTTAAAAAATATAAAAAACAATACAAAAACATTATTGAAAAAAAAGAAAATTTAATAAAAGATAATTTAAATATAAAAAATATTTATTTAAATAAATTAAAAAATTTGGATATTAATGATAAAAATTATTTTTTAAAAATAAATTATATTATAAGAGAGTTTTTTGAAAAAACGTGAATCATATATAAATCTACAAAAAAAACTTGTTTTGAAATTAAAAAAAATACTGAAATTGAATATTTATATGATTTAATTAATGAATGTAATAAATTTAATTTTTCAAAAACTCAAAGTACTATAAAAGATAAAGAAAATACTTTAAAAAAGGCTTTACAAATTATTAATAATATTAATTTTAAATAATCTTTTTCAGAAAATTTTATTATTTTATATATACCAAATCAAAATTGGTTTTCAATTTTTTTATTTTCAAAAAACCATTTAAATTAAACTAGATCTCGCTGTCCTGAAACCATCGAACAATTTTGTTTTAGTGTATCTCTCTAATCAAAATTGATCAAAGCTCTCTAACAGTAACGAAATTTGGTTTAATTTAAAAAATATTTGTATTAAAATCAAATCTGTTTAAATATATAAGATAAAAGGACTAAATTAATTATAAAATATTTTTTTGTAAATAAAATTGATTTAATATAAAAAATATATATTATAATTTCAATCTAGTGTATTTTCTGGATTAATTTTATTTTTTAAAATACATTTATTTTATGAAAAGATCAGAAAAAAAAGAATTAATGAGCTCATATGCTCGTCATAAAACAGATACAGGTTCTCCTGAAGTTCAAATAGCTATAATCACTACTAGAATAGAAAGTTTAAAAAAACACTTAGAATTACATAAAAAAGATAATCATTCTAGAAGATGAATAATGCTTATGGTAGCAAAAAGAAGAAAACTTTTAAATTATCTTAAGAAAAAAGATTCAGAAAAATATGAAGAAATATTGTCTAGATTAGATTTAAGAAAATAAATTAAAATAATTAATTATTTTAATACTTATGTTCAAAAAAAACCGAAAATTAATTCGGTTTTTTGGATTTTTATAGACTGTAAAATAAACTCCTTAAGATTTCCTCCTTGTCTTGTTCAATAGATAATAATGATTTGAAATATTCTAAATTTAAATTTAAAAAAATATGAAGTAATTAGTTATTACTTCAATCAACAATAAAACAAACTATTTCATATTTAAAGCTATTTTTAATAACAATTAAATCATTTTTAATATCTTCATACTTCTCTCAATCATAAAATAAAAAATAGATCACTTTTTTATTTTGTAAAAAAGATTAGAAATAATATTTTTGTATGAAGAAATATATAAATGAAATTTTTTAATAAAATTAAGGATGAAGTAAAATATTATCCATTGCTAAATTACTCAATCTATCTGCTTCTTTATTTTTTTCTCTAGGAATATGAATATAATTTATTTTTCATCACCAAATTGTAATTAATTTTTGAATTTCAAATTTTATTTTTGCAAGATCTTTATTTTTAATTTTAAAAATTCCAGAAAGTTGATTAATTACCAATTGACTATCCATATATAATTCAATTTCTTTTGCTTTAAGTTCTATTGCCCTTTTTATTCAAAAAAAAGCTCAAGTATATTCTGCCTGATTATTGGTTTTTATTCATAATGATGCATATCTTTTTTCTAAAATTTCTCATTTTTCATTTATAATTACTACTCAAATTCAAGCTATTCATGGATTTCATCTAGCTCATCCATCTGTGTATACTTTTAGTTTCATGTAAATTTGCTAATAGCTTTAAAGTAAATTAGTTTAAATTTTTCCATCTTTCTAGTTTTGGAATTCCTCGAGTTAATATCCAAGCAATAAATTTAGGCATTCATTGTTCTTTCATTTTTTCAATACAAAAAGATTGCATTTTTTGTGCAGTATCAATTTCAGAACTTGTAAATTCTCAATTATAATAGCAATAAGAACAATATTTATTATTTTTTAAACCATTTTTTTCTGTTCATCATTTTTGAGGATCTTTATCCATTGGCATACCACAACTTTGACAAAACTTATTGTTTTTCATAATCATAATTTTAATAATAAAATTTACTCTAAATTTATAAATATTACTTCTGTTTCACTTTGAAATTCTTTAAGTTTAAAATTTTTGGTTAATTCTGGATGTTGTCATAATGTATTAAAAAATATATCTTTTTGCTCTCAGTATGGCAAAACTGACCTTGCTTCTAAATTTTCAAAAATTTTAATAGAATTTTTACTTCATAAAATAATTAAAACATCTATATTTCATAAAAAATTTGATATTTCTTCAGTTATATCTAAATCATCATATTCAATATAAGCAATATTTTTATTTTCAATTGTTAATTGAAACAAAAGTTTATCATTAAATTTTAATGCTTGAGCAAGTATTCATGACTTTTCATATTCTCAAGGCATATCAATTATCATTTCATCAACAATAATTTTTCATTTTATAAATTCAACTTCTTTTTTATTTGAAGAAATTGTAATACTTCAATTTTTTTTATATATTTCCATAATAATTTAGTTTATAGATTATAGCTAATAGCTTATAGCTGATAGCTGAAAATAAGTTTAGTTTATTACTAATAACTGAATTGAATTATTTATAATTCATTTAATTCATCAAGCATTTTATATAACTCATTAATTTGGTCAAGAATTTTTTTTGGTTTTATTAATATATCTTTAACTATTAGCTTTGAGCTATTTTTACATATATTGAATATTCTTTTTAATAAAATAATAAATATCTGGTTTTATATTGAGATTTTTTAATTCTTCTATTTTAAACCATTTATAACCAACAAATTTTTCTTTTTTTTCTTTGGGATCAGTAAAAACAATATTCGGTTCAGCATCTCAAGTATATTTTACCAAAAATAAATATACATCTTTATTTATAGTAGGTCATCATTCTTTATACGCTGATACAAAAGTAAAATTTATTTTAGTTATAAATTTAATAATATCAAGATACTCAATAGGTAATCATGTTTCTTCACTAATTTCTCTTAAAGCAGTTTCTTTTGCTTTTTCTTCATCTTCAATATGTCATTTTGGTATTACATAAATACTTTTTCATTTGGCAGTAATACGTTTTAATAAAAGAACTTCAATATTTGAATCCTTTTTTCTATATACAATGCCTCATGAACTTTTTTCAAAAATTCTTGTCATTTTTTAAAAATATGATTATTAATTGTATTTATAATATACAAAAATTTAAAAATTACAAAAAAATATTATTTTAAGTTGATTTTTCTTTATAAATATATAAATTAAAGTAAATAATATTTATTTATAATTTTAATATGAATTATATTCATTCGCAAGATTTAGATTTTGAATTAAATAAAAAACTATTTCCTGTTAATAAAGAAGTTATTAAAAAAGAATTTGATAATTATTTACAAAATTCTAATTGAGATAAAAAATCAAGTATAGATGATCATTTTCGTTTTATAGATTATCAATTAAATAATCTTGGTACATTAGAATTAATAAAACAAAGAAATATGCCATGATTATCTATATGAAATAAAATAAAATTTCAAGAATATCTTTTGCAATTACAAAAATATAAAAATGCCTTAATTTACAAACATAATTTAGAAATAGAAAAAAAATGATCTGAAGAATCAATAAAAGTATTAAGTTTTATTGATTTTATAAAAACTAATATAACTTCTATTTTTTAGTTAAAAAAATATATAAATTTAATTCCTGTTTTTAATAATATTAAATTAATTTTTTAAAAAATAAAAATAAGTATATTATTAAATAAAAAATTTTTAATAAAAATCATATAAAATTTAACTTTAAATTATGCATTTTGAAATAGAAACCAAAATTTTTAAAGAAGCTGTAGACATAACTAGTCATGCAAGTGTTTGAGTTTGACTTACTCCAATACTTGAAAATATTATGATTAATGTACAATATAAAAAAATTGTATTAACATCAAACAATTTAGAAATGGCAATAGAGTATGTAATAGATGAATGAATTAATATAAAATCAGAATGAGTATTTACAGTATCTTCCAAATTTTTATCTTCATTTTCATCTTTATTACCAGATGAAAAATTAGAAGTAGAACTTTTATGAAACTCATCATTACTATTTAAAACATCTTCTTCAGAAATTAAAGTTAAATGAATAGAGGCATCAAAATTCCCATTAATTCCTGCTTTTAAGCAAGACTATTCTTTTAATATACCATCTAAAATTTTAAAATCTGCCATAGAAAAAACTATTTTTTCTACAGCAGAATGAAACATAAGACCAACTTTAGCATGAATATTTTTATCTATAAAAGAAGATAATATAATATTTGCTTCCACTGATAGTTTTAGATTAAGTGAATATAAAATGAATAATAATGAAACTATTGATAATAATATTTCCATCATTATTCCATCAAAAACAGCACTAGAATTATCTCGTATTTTAGAAGAAAATACAAAAGTAAATTTAATTATTAGTGAAAATCAAATACTTTTTTCTTTTTGAAATATTAAAGTTTTTTCTAGATTATTAAATTGACATTTTCCTGATTATAGAGCCTTTTTTCCAAAATCTCATTCTACAAAATGAGTAGTTTTAAGATCAGAATTAATTCAAGCATTAAAACGTGTAAATCTTATTTCAAAAGAAAATAATTATAATACTAGATTAAATTTTATAGATAATTTAATTGAAGTTTCTACTTGAGATACAGAAATTTGAGCATGAACAATTAATATTGTAGCTTCTATAGAATGAGAAAATGCTATGGCATGACTTAATTCAATATATTTATTAGAAGTTTTAAATGTTATAAAAGATGACTATGTTAGTTTGGATTTTGAAACCAATTTATCTCCTATAGTTATAAAATGAATATCAAATAAAGAAGAAGGTATTCAATATAAACATATAATTATGCCGCTTAAAATATAGTTTACAGTTATTGGTTTCGTTCATTTTGGTATAAGTGTTATAGAAAGATAAGTTGCGGTTTTTTACAAAATATTAATTAATTTAAATAAATTCATTTATGCAACAAAAATTAAATTTACTAAAATGAGATGTTTTAGAAAAAATTCAAACTCTTAAAACAGAACAAGAAGTTGTTTTATATCGCAATTCTATTATTGGCAAAAACTGAAGTCTTACAGAAATTCTTAAATGAATTAAAGATTTATCTGTGGAAGATAAAAAAACTTTGGGTAAACTAAGTAATGATATTAAAATAGAAATTTTAGATGCTTTTGAAAAACAAATGGCTTTATTAAAAAATTTTGAAATTCAGCAAAAACTTACAAATGAATTTGAAGATGTTACAATTCCAATTAAAAATAATTTTTGTTCTCACATACATCCAATTACCAAAGTTTTAAGAGAAATTGAAGATACTTTTAAAAGGATGGGTTTTGATATTTATGAATCCAATGAAACAACAACAGAATATTATAATTTTGATTCGTTAAATATTCCAGCCTCTCATCCAGCTCGTGATATGCAAGATACTTTTTGGTTAGAAGGTAAATGAAACGTACTTGCTACGCAAACTTCAAGTATGCAAAATATTATAATGGATAAAAAATGAGCTCCATGTAAAGCTATTATTTCTTGAAGAGTTTTTCGTAATGAAGCCACAGATGCTAGACATGAAAATACTTTTTATCAAGTTGAATGAATGGTTATAGATAAAAATATAAGTATGGCTCATTTAAAATATACTTTAAAAACAATGCTTTCTGATATTTTTGAGAAAAAAATTGATATACGTATAAGACCTTGATATTTCCCTTTTGTAGAGCCATGAATTGAAGTTGATTGTTCGTGTGTATTTTGTAATCGTGATTGATCATATTGCAAAATTTGTAAATGATCTTCTTGGGTAGAAGTTGTACCAGCTTGACTTATTCATCCAAATGTATTAAAAGAATGATGAATAAATCCAGAAGAATATAGCTGATTTGCATTTGGTTTATGATTAAATAGATTAGCAATGATTAAATATTGAATTGATGATATTCGTTATTTTCAAAATCCAAATATAGAATTTTTAAAACAATTTTAATTTAAATAAAATATGATGAAAATAATTTTTATTTTTATTACACTTATAACATCTACTTCTATATCTTTCGCTGAAAATTATTTATGAATACCCGATGATAAATTAAGAAAATGAGAAGTTTCTTTTGGAGATATTCCAACAGTAATATCTTCTATTACAAATATTATACTTTGATTTGCTACTTTTATTACTATTATTATGATAATAATATGATCTTTTAAATTAATACTATCTTCTTGAATATTTTGATGATCCTGAGACAAAACAAAAGCAAAAGATACCATTGTAAATGGTATCTTATGACTTATTATAGCAGTTTCGGCTTGGTATATTATTAATTTAATAATTAATTTATTAATTAATGATTTATAAGTAAATATGCCCCCAAACAAATTTGATTTTTTTAAATTTAAAATCTAAAATCTTTAAAATAAACTAATTTGCATTACGTGCGAACATCGATAATTTGAGTTGAGTATAAAATATTGTTAATTTTTTATATTTTAAAAAACAATTTATATGTTTTCTTGGAAATTTAATTCTAAAAAAAATAAAGGAGTATTGTGGTATAATATAGCAATTATTGTTATGTTAATGTTTATAATATTAGGCTATGTTATGTGATTATATTTACTAAGTATTGTAATTTTTATTTTTACTTGAGTTTATTTACTTTTAGATAATAATTTTCCTGATGTTGTAGAAATAAATATAAATGAATCCGGCATTAAAATATGATCCAATTTTTATGATTATCCAAAAATAGAAAGTTTTGGCATTATTTATGATAACAACATACCTGTTTTACTTCAATTAAATATAAAAGTATTTTGATTTAAAAATATTAATATTCCATTAAATAAAGAAGAAATAGATATTGCAAATTTAAAGAATTTTTTAATTCAATTTTTACCAGAAAATCCAAAATCAGAACTTTGATTTATAGATAAATTAATTAATTATTTAAAATTATAATATTTCTCTTGGTTTACTTCAATCTGCAGGTCATACTATTCATTGTTCTTCCAAAATATCAATAATTCTAGCGGCTCTACCATATCATAATTTTAATCTTCTTTGTAAAAGTGAGGTAGATGCCTTTCATGCTTCTCTTATAATTTGTGTTGCTTGTTCTAAAATAGCTTCGTCTTCATCATAATTTCAATCTCATCATGATTTATTATTATTATTTAATTTTTCTCATTCTACTATAGTTTTATCATAAATTTCTTCCAACATTTTTGGATCTATAGTACGTTTAATATGATTTGCTACAAATTCTACTTCTTCTGTCTCTACCAAAACTCATTGAATACGTTCTGGCTCGATTGATCAACTAGGAGAATAAAGCATGTCTCATTTACCAAGTAAATCTTCTGCTCAAATTTTATCCAAAATAGTACGAGAATCCACTTGACTTGCAACTGTAAAAGCAATACGAGATGGAATATTTGCTTTAATTAAACCAGTAATTACATCTACTGATGGCCTTTGTGTAGCTACAATTAAATGTATTCAAACAGCTCTTGCCATTTGAGCTATCCTAACAATACAATTCTCTACTTCTTTTTTATCGCCTCTCATCATAAGATCATTTAATTCATCTATAATAATTACAATACTTGGAAGTTTTTCTTTTTTTCAAACTTTTTTATTAAATTCATCAATATTTCTAACTCTTTGAGTAGTCAATAAATCATATCTTCTCATCATTTCAACAACTGACCATTTAAGTGAATTTAACGCCTTTTCTCTATCATTTATAACTGGAGTAAGTAAATGTGGAATTCAATTATAAATACCTAATTCTATTCTTTTTGGATCTATCATAATTATACGCAATGTATCTGGTGAGTTTTTGTATAATAAACTTATTATAAATCAATTCATAGCTACAGATTTACCACTTCAAGTTTGTCATGCAATAAGTAAATGTGGCATTTTTGCAAGATCTCATATAACATAATCTCAATTAATATCTTTACCTATAATAAGAGCTAAATTTGATTTATGATTAATAAAAGATTTATCTTCTATAATTTCTCTAATTCAAATAACTTGTCTCTCAATATTTGGCACTTCAATACCAACAAGACCAAGACCAGGTATTGGAGCTTGAATACGAATATTTTTTGCTTTTAATGATAATGTAAGATCTTTTTTTAAATTTTCTATTCTATTCAATTTAATTCATTCTGAAGGTTTTAATCTATATTGAATGACTGTTGGACCAACAGTATATCATTTCATTTCTACATCTATTTTAAATTGTAATAGTGTTCTTTTTATTTCAAGAGATTTTTGTTCGATAATAGATTCATCTACAAAATAAGTTTTGGTTATATTATTTAATAAATTTGATGGTGGAAAATCCCAAGATCAAAAATTAAAACTAGTTTGTGCTACATTTTTAGTATTATCTATTTTTTTATCATCTTTTGTCTCATTATTAAAAAAAGATTTAAAAATTCATTTTTTTTCTATTTCTATTTTTCTAGGTTGAGGTTTTAAAATTTGAGTTTTTGATACTTTTTTAAGTAATTCAATTTCTTTATTTAAAGAATCTATTTCTGTTTTATATGATTTTTTAGAATCTTTCAAGTCTACTGATTTTTCTTGTAAATCTTTTTTAAAATCTTTTACTCAATTTTTTAAAGTATCTATCGAAGGTAAATTATTATGTATTTTCTTTAAAACATCTATATATGATATTCTAAATAAAAAATAAAAAGACAATAAAAATATTCATATAAATAAAAAAATACTTGGTACCCTGCCAAATATTTGTTCAAAAAATAAATTAAAATCCAAAATTCATGTTTTTGAATTTTTTAAAAAAAATCATATTAATGTATCTGTAGAAATCCAAAATAAAAATATTCAAATTAATCTAGTATAGTTCCAATTTACTTTATTTATAAAAATAAGCAACGCTAAAATAATTAAAATAGGAGAAAAAATTATCCTAAATTCATCTCAAAAAAATTTATATAAAAAATCTCACAATATTGTACCAA
>CAYUQQ010000028.1:0-9424 GCA_964446905.1 uncultured Candidatus Peribacteria bacterium | reverse complement strand
TGAAGGTAAAGTATGAGTTCTCACTAAAAATAAAGATAAATTTCAAGTACTTTCGGATTGAAAAACATATAATGTTTTACTTGCTGCAGTTACGTATTTAAAATGTGAAATATGAGATAATGTATCTATAAGAGTACCAAAATGAAAAGCAGCTACTTATGCTACTATAGAATCTGTAATTCCAAAATAAAATTTTTGGGTAAATAGAAAAAATTAGGAAATTTTTAGTTGATTTCCTTTTTTTTTAACTTACAATGATATTTAATTAGATTTGGTTTGTGTTATACTAGATTAGATTTGGTTTGTGTTATACTAGATTAGATTTGGTTTTGTTTTTTATTTTTAAAAAAAACCATTAAAATAGACTAGTTCGAGCTCTACGCGAACGTCGATCAATTCGTTTTTAGTATAATATAATTTTTATTATTGCTTTAAAATAGATCAACTCACTTTGTGCGTATCTTTTAATTTTGTTTGGGTATTTATTTTAAATTCCTATAGATTCTTTTATTTTTTTTGCTTTTTCTTCTGCTATTTTTTGATTACTATCAATAATATATCATAATAAATTACTTAAATTATTTAAAATTCTAATTTCGTTATCATTAATTAATCATTTTATTTTTCATAAAACCAAAAATCATTTTAAATTATCTTTGTTTTTTAACTTAAGAATGTAAGTTGAATCATTTTTTGCAACTCACAAAATATTTTCATTTCATGTAATACTGCCTTCTGTATTACAATTAATTTCATTTCATGTTTTTGTATTAATAGGATAAACAGAAGGGAATCTTGTGTTATATTTATAATATAATAAACCTTGTATATTTGGATGATGTTCTATATATATAATATAATCAAATCACATAATATTTTTAATTTTTGTAATTATTTTATCAAATCATTTTTCTCATAATTTTGATAATTCAATGATTTTTTCATTTATTTCATAAATAGTTCATAGTTCATTTCAAGACTCTATTAATCTTTTATTTGTTAAATCAATTACATGTTTATAAATATCAAGTGCTTCATTTGGATTATTTTTTTCAAATTCTTTTAAATCATTTTCAGTTAAACAAAAAACTTCTGTTTCTGTAATAGCTACAGCTTCAACATTTTTATAAGCTTTTCCACAAATTATTCATTCTCAAATAAAATTTCATCAATAAGTTTTTGCTATTTCTTTTTTTTCTCAGTCTTTAGTATAGCTATTAATAGCTAAAATTCATGTTTTTATAATATAAAAATATTCATTTTTTCATGGTGAAAAAAGTATTTCTCAAATTTTTAATTTTTTCTTATTTTTTTTAAAATATTCATCAAATTTTTCTAAATACAATATAATAGGATTAGAAACTGGTATATTTAAAGTTTTTTGCAAATTGGTAATATTATCACGATAATTATTAATATCTTTTCATGATTTATCTTTTTTTTCTAATGTAAATTCTTTTGATTCTTTTTTCATTTTAATTATAAATTATTTTACTAAATCTTTATCTCTAATTTTAGAATTATAAACTTCTTTTGAAATTAATCATTTATTATAAAGTATTTCTAAATATTTATCCATTAATATCATTCATTCTTGACTAGAAAGCTCAATAATAGAATAAATTTGATGAATATTTCATCTTATAATTAAACTTCTTATAGCATCATTATTTATAAGAACTTCTCTAGCAACTAGACGAGTAGATCATTCTTTTTTTGGTACAAGAATTTGACTTATAATTCAAATTAAACTCATTGCAAGTTGTGTTTTGATTTGATTTTGAGATACAGGAGAAAAAGAATCTATAACACGATCTATACTTTGTACTGAATCATTTGTATGTAAAGTAGAAAGTACCAAGTGTCCAGTTTCTGCCAATGTTAAAGCTGCAGAAATTGTTTCTGGATCTCTCATTTCTCAAACCATGATAACATCAGGATCTTCTCTTAATGCTGATTTGATTGCTCTTAAAAATGATTTTGAATGAGTTCAAATTTCTCTTTGATTTATAATACTGTTACTATTTTTAAAATTAAACTCTATAGGATCTTCAATTGTAATTATATGTTTATTGAAATTATCATTTATATATTGTATCATAGAAGCTAAAGTTGTAGACTTACCGCTACCAGTTGGTCAAGTAACAAGAATCAATCATTTTCATTTACTTAAAAGTTCTTTTACTTCTTTTGAAACATTTAAATTTTCTAATGTGGGAATTTCTGTAGAAATATATCTTATAGCAATTGCATGTCATTTTGAATCATTAAAAATATTTACTCTAAATCTAGAATCATCAATTGCATAAGAAAAATCATGATCTAAATTAGATAAAAAATCTTCAAATTTTAATTCATTTCATAATAACTCTTTGATAATTAATATAATATCATTTTCATTAATAATTCAAAATTCTTTTATTTCTTCAATATCTCAATTATGTTTTCTAATATGTGGACAAGTATTTGTAGAAATATGAATATCTGGAATTTTTTTAAGTATCATATTTCTAAGTAAAGTTTTAAATTTTTCTATCATTTTATGATTTTTTTAAAAAATTATTAAAATAATTATAGCACATTTATATTTTTAAATCAAATAACTTGAATTTTTATTTATTAATATAATTTTTTAACTTTTGTATTATGTGATTTTTTTGATAATGTATTAAAATATTTTGTAATTTTTTTAAATTTGATTTTTGTTATTTTTTTGATAATATAATAAACAGTAAAACAAAAAGCGTCTAAGCGGTTATCATCCGCAAGCTGAGAGAAGAAAATTAGTTTTTACTAATTATTAGAACTCTTCGGAGAATAAACTTCGTTAAAAAATATAAATAAAGCACTAGCTTTAGGTGGTACCTTTCCGATAAATCGGAACCGAAAGCACATTTTATAAATGTGTTTTTTTTAGTTTATTATTAAATATATGGATAAAAAAACAACAAGAAAATAAAAAAATAACTGTACAAATTAAGTACTAACACTTAGTCTATACAGTTCTATCCTGATTACATTGATAATAGTATTTAATTTAAAAATCAAATTTACTTTTTAATTTAAAATAATATGGCTAAAAAAGATAATAATAAAATCAATGATGTTATATTTAATGAACTTATTAAAAGATGATATACTTTAGAATGAAATACTAGAGTTTTTAATATAGCCGATTCTAAATTATGGTACATTACACCAGAACAAGCTCAGGCTTTTTTGGATTTGGAAAAATCTGAAGATTATCAGAAGGCTGTAATACAAAAAGAAATAGATTTGATAAATGAAAATATTGATGAAATAACAAAAGAAATAAAAAATAAACCTTTAAATATAATAGATTTGGGTTGTTGAGATGGTAAAAAAGCGATACTTTTTATTAGTTATTTAAAAGATAAAAAGAAGTTAAGATATTGTCCAATTGATATTAGTAGTCATATGGTAGAACAAACTATTAAAAAATTAGATAAAATATGAATAAAAGAAGTTATTAAATTTCAATGGAACATATCTGATTTTGAAAATTTAGAAAATATTTCTTCTTTATTAAGATCAGTTGAATATAAAGATAATTTAATACTTCTTCTTTGAAATACTTTATGAAATTTTGAAGCAGATAAATTGCTTTATAAAATCAAAAATTGTATGAAAGACGACGATGTTCTTCTTATTTGAAATGGTATAAATAATAAAAATTTTGAAGAAATATTTAATACATACAATAATGATTTTTTAGATAATTTACTAATTAAAATATTAACACAAATTGGTTTAAAAAAAGATAATTTACAATTTTGAGTTTGATTTAGACGTTCAAGAATAGAAATGTATTATATTATAAAAAATGATTGTATTGTAGAATTTTTGGATAAAAAAATACGTTTTAATTCTTGAGATCAAATTATAGTAGCATTTTCTTATAAGTATAATAAGGAAGATTTTGAAATTTATATGAAAAAATATTTTTCAAGAGTAAAAATGTTTTTTTCAAAAGATATGTGATATGCTATTGCATTATGTATGAAATAATTTAGTTTTTTAACTTTTAAAATTATGTTTCCTCAATTAAATTCAAAACAATCTTTTCCAGAATTGGAAGAAAAAATACTTAAGTTTTGGAAAGAGAATAAAATATTTGAAAAGTCTTTGGAATTAAGAAAAGATTCTGAAGAATTTAAATTTTATGATGGTCCTCCTTTTGCCACTGGTACTCCGCATCATGGTCACCTTTTAGCCTGAATATTAAAAGACGCTATTCCTAGATATCAAACAATGAAATGAAAAAGAGTAGATAGAAAATTTTGATGGGATTGTCATGGACTTCCAATAGAAAATATAGTTGAAAAAAAATTATGAATTTCTGGTAAAAAAGATATTGAAGATAAAATTGGAATTTTTGAGTTTAATGAGCAATGTAGACAAAATGTTTCCGATTATGTAGATATTTGGAAAAAAACTGTAGAAAAAAGTGGTAGATGGGTAGATATGGAAAATGATTATAAGACAATGGATACTAATTTTATGGAAAGTATATGGTGGGTATTTAAGACTATTTATGATAAATGATTAATTTATGAAAGTTATAGAGTTGTTCCTTACTGTATAAGGTGTAGTACTCCTTTATCAAATTTTGAAGTAAATCAATGATATGAAGATAGACAAGATAAAACTGTAACTGTAAAATTTAAAATCAAATGAGAGATAAATAAATTTATTTTGGCCTGGACCACTACTCCATGGACTTTGCCAGCAAATATTTGACTTGCCGTCTGAAAAGATATTGAATATGTTGAAATTCTAGATAAAAATTGAGAAATTTACATTTTAGCAAAAGATAGACTTATTTCTTTTTATAAAGATGAAAATGATTATGAAATAAAAAATACTTACAAATGATCTGATCTTGTTGGGACTGAATATATACCTATTTTTGATGATTTTATATCACAAAAAGAAAGCTGCACTTTACCAAAAGATATAGTTTTTTGAAAAAATTCATACAAAATAATTTTGGGTCACCATGTTACAACAGAAGATGGTACTTGAGTTGTTCATATTGCTCCTGCTTATTGAGAAGACGATTTTGAAATATGAAAAAGAGAAGATTTATGATTTATCTCTCATATAGATACTACTTGAAATACAGAGAATCTTTTGGAAAATAATTCCATAAATGTATTTGATTTTAATGAAATCGTGATAAATAAACTTAAAGAAAAAAAATTATTAATACATATTTGAACAATCAATCACTCATATCCTTTTTGTTATCGTTGCAAAACTCCTCTCATATATAAAGCAATTAGTGCTTGGTATATTAATGTTGAAAAAATCAAAGATAAAATGATTTTAAATAATGAAAAAATTAAATGGATACCAGATATGATTAAATATTGAAGATTTGGAAAATGGATTGAGTGAGCAAGAGATTGGAATATAAGTAGAAATAGATATTGGTGAAGTACTATCCCTATATGGAAAAGTGAAGATAAAACTTCTATACATTGTATTTGATCCGTAAAAGAATTATATGAATTAAATAAGGATTTTTGAGACATTTATGAAGAAAATTGAAAATATTTTTATACAAAAACTAAAAAAGAAGTAGATTTACATAAACATTTTGTTGATGAAATAAAAATTAAAGATCCAAAAACTTGAAAAATTTTACAAAGAATTCCTGAAGTTCTTGATTGTTGGCTTGAGTCATGATCTATGCCTTACGCAAGTAAGCATTATCCATTTGAAAATAAAGAAAATTTTAAGTTTCCAGCTGATTTTATAGCAGAATGAGTAGATCAGACTAGATGATGGTTTTATACATTATTAATTTTATGAACAGCATTATTTGATAATACTCCATTTTTAAATGTTATTGTTAATTGAACAATTTTAGCCGAAGATGGTAAAAAAATGAGTAAATCTTTACGAAATTATACTGAACCAGATATTATTTTAGATAAATATTGAGCTGATGCAATGAGGTTTTATTTATTAAATTCTCCTGCAGTAAAAGCTGATGATATTAGATTTAGTGATACCTGAGTAGAAGAAGTAATCAAAAAATTAATTTTACCACTATGGAATACATATTCATTTTTTACAACTTATGCAAATATTGATAATTTTACTCCAACTCAATGAGATATTTATTTTATAAGACATTGACAAAGTGAATTAAACAAAAAATGAAAATTAGCAGATTGAATAATTGATGATAAATTAAGTGAAGAATGAGAAGAACAAGCAAAAAAAGCAGCTTTGGATATAAAGAATAAATGATTAAAATTTGATGTAATTATTACATCACCTTTATTCCGCACAAAACAAACAGCAGAATTAATAAAAGAATGAATTTGATATGATGTAGAAATTATAGAGGATGAACGTTTCAAAGAACATAAAAATGTTATTTTTTCTTGAAAGACAGAAAAAGAAATTATGGATCATCATATAGAACATTGATGACAAAGAGCAGATCATTTATGAAAAATAATAAAACAATATGCACAAGAAATTCTTAAAGATTTTGAAGATAGAGTAGAGGAATGATATAAAGAAATTCAAGAAAAGTATAAGTGAAAAAATGTTCTTATTGTTTCTCATTGATGAGTTTTTAGAGTTTTAAATAAATACATAAATAATTTAAATGAAGAAAAAGCTTATTATATTATGCCATCAATTAAAAATGCAAATTTAATTAAATTAAAAAGTTATCAATTAACAAATTTATTGGATAAATGGATAATATCTCAATTAAATATTCTTATAAAAGATGTAAATAATGCTTTTGAATCTTATGATTTACAAATTGTTACTAAATCAATATTTAATTTTATGGATAATCTTACAAATTGGTATATAAGAAGATCAAGACGTAGATTTTGGAAATCTGAAAATGATAATGATAAAATTCAAGCATATAATACTCTTTATGAAGTTCTTGTAGAATTTTGTAAAATTATTGCTCCAATAATGCCATTTTTAAGTGAAGAAATTTTTAAAAATCTTACAAATAAAGAATCTGTGCATTTAGAATATTTTCCAGAACATAAAGAAGCTTATATATTTAACAATCTTAATAAATCAATGGAAAAAACTCAACAAATTATTAATTTATGATTATCATTAAGAGCAAATAAAAAAATAAGAGTTCGTCAACCACTTAGTTCTATTACAATTTGAGAAAAATTAGATCAATATTATGAAAGTATTTTAAAAGATGAATTAAATGTGAAAGAAATTATTGTATTAGATGATTTATCATCGATAGCAAAAAAAATATGTAGACCAAATGCAAAATTATTATGACCAAAATTTGGATCAAATGTCCAAGAAATAATTAAAAATGCAAAAGAGTGAAAATTTGAAGAAAAAGAAAATGGAGTTATTTGTGTTTGATCATATGAATTACAAAAAGAAGAATATGAAATAACCTATGAACCTCTAAATATAAATTTTGATATACAAGCATGATTTGGTTTAGTTGTAGCTATGAATACAAATATTACAGAAGAATTAAAAATTGAATGATATGCTAGAGATATAGTTCGTATTATACAAGATTCTCGAAAAGAGGTTTCTTATAATGTTGAAGATAGAATTGAAGTAAGTATTTCTTGAAATAAAATTAATGATATTTTAAATTCACAAAAACAATACATAGAACAAGAGACTTTATCAAAAATAATTGATAATATAGATTCTTGAGATATTTCAAAAGAAGAAGAAATAGATGATTTTAAAATTAAAATTGTTTTAAAAAGATAGTTTTTTATCTGTTATTAAATTTCATTTATACTAAAGTATTTATTTCTATAATTTATTACAATTTTTTATAAATATAAAAGAGCTGTTTTATAAAACAGCTCTTTTATTGAATTAAAAATTTAATAATATTTTATTCTCAAATATATTTACTCAAAATAAATCATGTTCCATCTTTCCATTTTATTTCTGACCATCAATTTATTTGATCTAAAATTAAAACATTTTCATTATTTGGTAAAATGGCTTTAATTTTACTATTCATATTTGGTAATGATCTTACATTTATAGAATTTGCAACTTTAATTTTTCTCATATTTACATCTGTCTGTAAAGATGTTTCATAAAATATTTTTATTGAAATATTTCTGTTTCTATCGCCTTCATTTTCATCTCTTAAATATTTTGTTCTTATATATCAAATACTATCATTAAATTTTATTTTACTCCATCATGAATTATAATATGCTATTAATTCTACTTTTGTATTTCTTGTTAAAAAAGTAATTATCTTACTAGAAAAAGAATTATATTGTCTTATGGCATAAGATTTTTCTACATTAATATATTTATAAATTTTAATTAATCATTTTGGCTCAATATCGTCTATAGGAGATGTTTGCTTTATGGTTTCTGTTGATGCAATTTTATTTATATTTTCATTATTATTAGTTTTAATATCATTTAATTCAATAATTAATTTTATAGCTTTATATTTTATAGCAATATAAATTTCTTTGTTATCTTTAGATAAATTTTCATTTTTTAATTTTTTATTTATATTTTTAATAATATTTTTCCAAAAATTAATTTTTGAATTGTTTGTAGATAAATTTGAATAAGAAGTCTTTTTTAAATTTAATATATATTTTAAAGCAATTTGCAGATTTTTTGGATTAATATTTGTATTTAAATATTTTTGTATTGAATCTGTAGAAATTTTATCTGTATTAATTGTATCAGTAATTACAGGAGATTTATTTATAACAGTTGCTTGAGTTCAGTTTGTATTATTTATTATAGGTTTTGTACCACATAAATTATCATAATAACTAGGAGAATAATCTCAATTAGGACAATAATCTATATACCTTCATCCTCCTCATCATCCACCTCCATTTCCTCAACTACTTACAGGAGTTGTATTTATAGAAGCAAATGCAAAATATGTTAAGTGGTTTGTATCAAAACTACATGAATTATTTGCTCACACTGTACATGTGGCGCTTGGAACATTTGTTTGCCATGTAGTGCCATCTGTAGATCTATAAATATATAAAGTTTTTCAAATTTGAGATGTAATAAAAGAAGTAGTTATTATAAAATTTGATCCAGAAGCTGTAATAGTTACATTATTAGCTCATGCTTGTATTGTTTGTATTACTGTTCAATTGTAAGTATAATTTGCATTATTCATAGCAGTTATTATTGGTGCAAGTTCTGCATCTGTAGCAGCACTTGTTAATACAGGAGAAATATATACTGGAGCTTCTAAAATTCAATTCCATCATGTTCCAAAAGTAATATTATTTATTCAAGATAATGTCAAAGATCATGTAGTTGTAGAGTTGTTTGGATCAGTAAAAATTATTAAATTTGTATTTGACAGGTATCTATAAAATAGTACACATGATTCTAAAGGTTTTTATACTTTTTA
>CAYUQQ010000027.1:0-9478 GCA_964446905.1 uncultured Candidatus Peribacteria bacterium | reverse complement strand
AAAAAGTATAAAAACCTTTAGAATCATGTGTACTATTTTATAGATACCTGTCAGTGTTGTAATTAATTTTTTAATATTTTCTTCTTTTGAATTTGAAAGCAGAATTTCTTTTTCTTGCTGAGTTAATAGATTATCTCTATTTAAAATTTCTTTTTCTAAAATATAAAACTCTTTTCTTTCCATCAAATTAGCCAAACAAAATACTCTAATATCTTCATTTTCTGAAAATAAATATTCCTCAAATAGGGAAGGGTTTTTTATAAAGTAAGCGTTTATATAATTTTGTAAAACATCAAGAGAAACAAAATGATCATTTTCATCTTTATATCTTTGTATAATCGTAGTGATTTTATAATTATCTCCTTTTTCTAATGCTAATAATAAGTCATCTTTGTTTTGATTGTTTATATAAAGCATTGTTTTATTTTTTGAATAAAACTTATTTGCAATTTTATCATTGTATTGTCCTATGATATCTCATTCTTTGTTGATATTTAAGTCTATAATATCTCCGTCATTCATTTTGAAGTCTGCATGGATTTCTTCTCTCATGAATGGAGTTAAGAATCATCATTTGTTTGTTCTATGAGAGACTATTAGCGTATAAGTTCCTTCTTCGGATTTTAGTTTATCCGATATTTTTGATATTCATAATGCAGTTTTTGATTGTTGTAATTTATTATGACCTGTGTTCTCAGTATTATATCTTTCTTTTGGTACTTGTTCTCAGTTTTTAGTTTCATAAACTAGTTCTGTTGTTTCAAAATTATAGTCAACTTCAATTTTTATTCATTTTTCTTTTAATTGTTCTTTAAACAAAGATAAATTTGTATCAGAATATTCAAGATTATAATATTTTTCTGAATCTTTATAGTAAAGTTCTTTTAAAATTACAAAAAGACTTTCTTTTACTCTTTCTGTCATATCTCAATACAAAAATAAAACCTTTTTACTTTTTAAAACATCTTTTTTAATTTTATTTGCTGCAGTTTTGATATTATTTATTCAATTTTTAGATAATCTAGATAATGGGTTTTGAGGACTTTTATTTTCTTTCTTTATATTATTCTTATTATTAGCTTCATCTTCACTTTCTCAATGTCTTAAAAATGCCAGTTGTCATACTATATTTTGAGCCTCATAAAGAATATCGATAATTTCATTTACTTCTTTATCATTTAAAATATCTTTAATTAAACTAGAAAAAGATTCTTTTTTAAGATCAACTTTATTATTATTAAGTAAATCCGAAATTCGTTCTTTGATATCTTGTTCTGTATCAGAAATATCATCTTTTTGAGAGATTAATTCACATATTTTTTTAAGTATTTCTTTGTTTGAATTCATAATAAAAGACATATTTTAATTTATATGCCTTTATTATACCTTAAATCCTTATTTTTTACAAATATTTGATACTTTTATTAAATTCTTTTTATAGCTCAAATTTTAAGATTAACGTTTCACATTTTTACATAAAAATTAGTAAGTCCTCATTTACAAATTATTGGCAATTGTTCCTTTGTCTTATCTTCTACTAGTCTAATTAGTGGTAAAATTATTTTTCATAACATTTCATTTTTATTTTTACTATAACTTGAAGCAGAAAAATCTTTATTAGAAATTTCTTCTCAGATATTCTCTAAAAGTTTAGTAATTACTTCTATTGTACCATTTTGAGAAGGAGTTTCTTTGGAGGTTAATTTTTCTCAAAAAAAATATATCTTACTGTTTATCATATCAAATAGTAATCAATCCTTTTCTTTTTCGAGTATTTCATTGTAATCTCAAATATAATTATCTCCTTTATTACTTTTGAAAACAAACTTATTCTTATCTACATATTTAGAATATATTCACTCAGAAATATATTGTTCTAATATTACTCAATCACTACATTCTCAATCAAGATAAGAGGAATACTCAATTTCTACATTTGGATATATATTCTTTAAATCTTTTATTGTTTTATCTATTGTATCTCTTGATATACAAGGTTTAATAACAACTAGATATCATCAACCTAGTTTTCATCAATAAATTGGAGTTATTCAAAGATCTTCTTCATTATTTATCTTATTTTTATTGAAAAAATAAATAAAATCATCTGTAAATTTATTTTGTTTTTCTACCATTGATATTGCATATCTATACTGGTTTATGTTATCAATAAAATCTTCAGCAATCTCAGTCTCATATCAATTTTCTAAAATTTTTTTTGCTAAATAAATAGTTTTAATTCAAATTATACTTATAAGATCAACCAAACTCTTATAAATTAAATTTTCGTCTATATATTTTCAAAATGAAATTTTTTTAATATTTGTTTTTTCATCAAATAAATCATTTTTTATAAATTCTTTATAAGAATCATATTTTTTAATTTGTCATTTTTTAAATTCCTCAACTTTTTTAGTTTCTGTTGTAATTCAAGAAAATATAATTAAATAATCTAACATTATGTCTCAGGTAATGGAACTCTTTTTAAATTTTTCAGATAATATATGAAAATGTCTTTGTATATCATCTATATTATTAATTTCAGTATTTGAATCAAATTTTTCGGTATATAAATATGTTGGAAATTTAGTATTATAAAGAGTGTTTAATGTACCATGTCCGGCAGTATTTCAATATGTGGATATTAAATCTATTTTCCAAGCTAATAATGAAATTTTTTCAAATATTTTTGATTTAGTAAAATCTTCATAGTTCTCAATAATATCATTTTTATTAATATTTCATATTAGTATATTTATTCATGTAGATATCAAAGATCAACAAATTCATGCAAATCAAAATGAGTGTCATCTAGTAGTTTCTGATAAAAAATTAATATCAAATCATCAAGTAAATGAATTTTCTTGTAAAAATTTGGATATTTCTAATATAATTTTTTCTTTTTCGGAATTTATTTTTATAAATTCATAATGTTCAAATTTTTTCTTTGAAATATCATAATAAATAACATTATCAATATTTATTTTAGTATCTTTTCTTTTTTTAATTCCAATATAACATTTTAATGGAACTTTTGATTTTATTCTAATATAATCTGATCTATGTCACACTCATCATGGTCACCATGACATTGAAAAACATCAACTTAAAACTAGATCATTTTTAGCAAAAAAATCTCTGTAAATTTCTGAAAAATGTTTTTGTAAAGATCCAGTATTCATTTCTATTCTTTGCATAAAAAAAAGTTATTTACTATTAACTTATTTAGATGATAGTAAAAATATTGAAAAAATCAAGAAATAGAAATTATTTACCTAACCTATTTTTTATTTCTGAAATTACTTGTACATAATATTCAGGTCTTTGTAGTACATAATTTTTGCTAAATTTAGGATCATTTATTTCTTTTTCAAATTGTTCTATAGAAATAAATTTTAATTCTTCAACTTCTTCTTTTTGCATTTTAAGATTTTCAATTGGTAAATCATATTTTAATAAATATACAGCATTTAATTCATTATTATACCAATCTTTTCATTTCATAATTTTTTTAACATCTTCTATATAAGTAAAAATTAATTCAAGATTATTATTTTTTAATGTTTCTGTTATTCATTCTTCACCTAACTCTTCTTTTAATTCTCTTATTGATCATTCATTCATTGTTTCTCAAGAAGAGATGTGTCATGCAGCTGAAATATCCCATAATCAAGGATAAGTATCTTTATCTTTTGATCTTTTTTGTAAAAGTACTTCTCATTTTGAATTATATATCCAAATATGTCATGCTTGATGAAATTCAGGTGATTCATGAGCTTTTTGTTTAGATATAACTTTTTTTATTTTTATTTCTCAACTTTCTTTATAAATCTTTTCGTCTATAATATCTACTAATTCGGACACTTTGGTTACGATGGATGTTATTAATTTACTAGCATTATTATCAGTAAGTTTTGATTGAATTAATTCAACTCATTTATTATTAATTTTATTTTTCATAATTTTTTAATTAATATTAAAATAATTATAACACAAAATATTATAAAAATCAAAAAATGGAAAAATATTGAAAAAGTAAAGAAAAATTATTTATGAGAATGTTTTTTAACTTCTTTTAGTAAATTATTAATAGAATTATAAAAATTATTATTTTTGTAATTCCACCATTTTTTATTAGATTTTATTGATTTTAGCAAAATCTCATTTACCTCTGAAACAAAATTTGGGTTTGGAGTGCCTTTATATTTATAATCCTTTAAGGAATTTTTTACATCAAAAATTTTATTAAAATTATTAGTACTTATTTTAAAGTTTTTTTGTGTAAATTTTTTTATAGAATTATTAAGAATTGAGACATTAAGATTATTAATATCCAAAGAGACTTTAGATAATGAAAATCAAACTATTTTATGAGCTGTCCTAAAAGGAATATTAAACTTAAATACAAGAAAATCTGCAAGTTTTGTAGCTAATGCTGGTTTAATATTTAATTTCATTTTTTCTTCGTTGGGAATAATACTTTCAAGCATTTTTGCAGTTATTTCTATTGAATCCTTAATTTCTTTTAAACTATTTATTATGGCCGTTTTTGTTTCTGAACTATCCCTATTATATCACGATGGAGTTCATTTAAGACAAAATAAAATTTGATTAAAATTGGCTGCAACAGTGGAGATTTTACTTCTTATTTTTTCTGCTATATCTGGATTCATTTTTTGTGGCATTATAGAGCTTCCGGTTGTATAATCTTCAGCGATTTTTAAAAAATTAAATTCTTCAGAACTCCAAATAATTATATCTTCCATCATTCTTGATAATATAAGCATTACATTAAGTAGTGGAGATAAGATGTGTAATTCATGAATTCATCGAGAATTAATCGCAGATAATGCATTTAAAAAAGTTTTTGAAAATCCTAAATTAGATGCTGTAAGATTGGTGTCAATTTGCCAATTTACTCAATAAGAATTTCCGGCTCATAGAGGACAACTATCTACTACTTCATAATTATTTTGAAGTATATTTTGACATTCTAATATTTGGACTAAATATGATTGTAACCAAAATCAAAAACTGGATGGAGTTCATATTCTTAAATGAGTATATCCAGGCATTATTACATCATTATATTTATTAGTTTTATTAATAAGAACCTTACATAAATTATTTAAATTTTCTACTATTTTCAAAATTTCGATTTTCATAAAAATTTTTTGATCCGTTGTACATTGATCATTTCTACTTCTTGCAACATGAAACCATCAGGCATCTTCTCAAATTTTTTCTTTAAGTTTTTTTTCAAAACTTTCATGAATATCTCATAAAGTAGAATCATATAAATTCTCATTGTCTTCATAAAACTCTACTAAAGTTTTGAGGATTTTACACGCAATTTCTTTCGGGACAATTCATGTTTTCATAAGCATGTAATTATGCGCTATAGTTTCTATAAGGTAACTTTTGGTAAGCTCTTGCTCAACAAATATTGTCATTGGACACATAATAAAATTTAATGTATCTTTATTAGGTCAATTCTTGTATATTCAAGAATAAATTTTTTCTTCCATATAAATTTAGTTAAGAAATAATAGTTCAAACATTATAAAATTCTACTCATTCAACAAGAACTTTGACATTAGAAGGTTTATTAATTTTTTTTGCTCCTAATGAATTATATAATTGTTTTGATACGACATTATCTTTTTCTATTCAAACAATAAATAGAGTATTATTAAACTTGTTACTAAGATATTTTACAAAATGTTTCATTATTATTTTAGCATAATAAAGATTTTGATAACTAGGATTAACAATAAGGGTTCATATTTCTATAACTTTTTTATTGTCTTCATTAACTCATTCCCAAGACATATATCTAGAAAATCCAATTAGGTCGTTTGTTTTAAAGTCCCATATAACAATAGCTTGTCAATTTATTATGAATTCCTTAATTTCTTCGGGACCGTATTGAATCATTGATTTTTTATATAAAGTTAGAATATTACTTACATAATTAGATATTTTATCAAGTATTTTTTCATTAATTTTTGGGAAAGAATCGGGCGATATAATTGCTGGCATAGTAATAAATACATCCTTATCTATTTTATTGTTTCCAATTCAATATAATATGTTTAATACTATATTATTAATTTTCAATGTTAATTTAATTAAAACTGAATTAATAAATTTTTTTGATTGAAAATTAATTTTATTTAGTTGTTCCATAATTTTTTTTTATTAAATAAAATATTTTTGTTCTAATGTTTATGATTTATTATAATTATTTTTTAATGAATTTGCTATTTTGCTTTGTAATCAATATAGTTTGATAAAACCAGCTGCATCTTCTTTGGTCCAGGAGCAGTCTTGAGCATAAGTTGCTATTTTTGAATTAATAAGAGAATATTTAGAATCAACAGTAACTGGTAAGACATTACCAAATTCAACTTTCATTTTTACATTTCCTGTTACATTTTTTTGTGTAGAATCAAAAAATGCTTTTAAATTAGTCATTGCCGGATCATATAATTTTCAGTTATATATAAGCTCTGTTGCTGATTTAGAAAATAAATAAGAATTATCTATCTGTATTTTTGATAGAGTATATTGTTCTAGAGCGATATGAGCTTTGATAAGAAAATAAAGAGCAGGAGCTTCGATAACTATATGTCATTTAATTCAAATAATACAATCTCAAGTGTAATAGTTTTTACCAAAACCATATTTTCATAATTCTAAATTAAGATAATTTATTATTTCTGCTCATTTCATATTTTTTCAATTTATAGATACCGGAATTCCATTTTTGAAATAAATATCAAAATATCATTCTTCATTTATCTTATCTCAAGTAACCCATAAAAATATTTCTTTATTTGGCTCTAGATTTTTATCAATTTCAGATCAAGAGTAAGTAATTCACATTATGTTTTGATTAATAGAATATTTTTTATTTTTGGCAGGAACTTTAAATCATAGTTTTGCAAGATAATCAATTTCTTTATTTCTGTCTCAATATATTTCTTTTATTGGCTCAATAATTTTTAAATCTGGTGCTAGATTTTGTAATGCTACATTAAATCTTACTTGATCATTTCACATTGCAGTGGATCAATGGGCTATATAGCTTGCACCTTCTTTTTTTGCTATTTCTACACATTTTGTAGCTATTATATATCTATCAGCACATAGGTTTGGATATGAATTTTCATATAAGGAATTTGTTTTTATTGTTAAACTTATTATTTCATTAAATAAATCATCTTTTATATCTATTGTATAATGTTTAATAGCACCTAAATCTTTTGATTTTTGTTTTAATTTCAATAAATCGTTTTTACTAAATCATCAAGAATCACAAGTTACAGTAATTACTTCATATCATTTTTCCACTAAATATGGAACGCTAAAACTGGTATCTAATCATCCAGAAAAAGCTAATATAATTTTATTGTTCATAATGTTAATTTGTTAATTATCTAAAATAAATTTTTATAAAATCTTAAAGGTCCGTCTATAGTGAACACATCTGATAATATTTCTTGAGTATGATGTAAAAATTATTTTGTATTTCATGATGAAATTTTATTAAATAGTTAAAAAAATCCTCTAGATTTTTCTAGAGGATTTTTAATAAAAAACATATTAAATTACACCTAGAAAAACCTGTCTTTCAAAACAGTTCTTCTAGTTCTTCTACTTATTAGTGTATTTAAATTTAATTTGGTCATAATTTTTAGTTATTAACTTAAATATTATTATAGATAATTTTAAAAATTGTCAATAGTTTTTTTATCTTGATTATTTTTTGGTTAAAAACAGTTTTACTTCCTAATATTGTCTACCTTACCTCAACTAATTTTAATTAAATTAGCAGATGAGATTTTTAAAAGAGATTTTTCTGAACCTCAGCCAGTAAAAATCGTTTCTCTTTCTAATACTCTAGAATCAATCAAAAAAATTGCAGGATAGCCAAATGGAGGAACACCGCCACATGGATAACCTGTTTTTTCTAATATTTCTTCAAGTGTCGCAGGTCTTGGTCTTTCTATATTTAAAGCTTTACCGACTTTTGTTGTGCTAACTCTATCTTCACCCTTGACAATAGCCACAATGAGATTACCTTTATTATCAATAAGACAAATATTTTTTATAAAATCAAGAGGACTAGCATTTGTAGCTTGTACTGCTTCCTCAACTGAGTGGCAAGATTCTTTAAAGCTGAAATATTCAGCAATAATATTATTTTCTTTTAAAAAAGTTTTAAA
The DNA here is from genome assembly GCA_964446905.1 of uncultured Candidatus Peribacteria bacterium. Taxonomy (GTDB): domain Bacteria; phylum Patescibacteriota; class Gracilibacteria; order BD1-5; family UBA2023; genus CAYRGR01. Next base: position 1,247 of record CAYUQQ010000027.1, on the reverse strand, counting down.
TTTATTTTCATATTGTTCCATATTAAATATTGTTAATTATAAAATAAATATTCTGACTCTATAATAATTTTGCTTAAATTTTTGATACAAGTTTGTATAATAAAATGTTTTATTACTTATACTATATGATAATTTTTTGGGAACATTTTTTCTGGTATTAAAGACAAATTAATTTGTTCATCAATTTCTTTTAACCTACGAGATAATATATATCATAATTCAAATCCGTTTTCCCAATAAGCCAGAGAATAGTTATTTACTGCAAAGATCATAAAATCTTTTTGTGAACAAAACTCTTTTCTTTTTCTAGAATACAAGAAAATTTATTTTAAAATACTTATATCTGCCGCAAGTTTAAAATTTTCTCTATTATTAAGTTTTTTTGCTATTGGAAAAGGAATTAATTTTTACATAACGGAAATTTAGGTTTTAATATTATTTAAATTTTTAATCACAAATTTTTATTCTCTAAAATTTCTTTTACAATTAATTTTGTTTGAGCCTCTTTTCATCATAAAGAATTTTCAGTGAAGGCTTCAGTTTCTGTTAAAATGATAAAAATACTCTTCAAAAATTCATTCATTTCATCAAAATATTCTTTAACATATTTTTGATCTTGATTTTTAAAATCTACTTGAATTAGTGTGTTTCTTATTTTTACTATAAAATCAATTTTATTTGAAACTAGACTAAGTTTGTTATCTGATATTAATGTCAGTATTTCATTTTTTGATGCGATAGCAAAAGATTTTAAAGCATTAAAACTGTCTTTTCTATAGGAAGGATCTACACGATACATAAGATAAATATTATTTTTATATTTTTCTATTTTATCATAAATAGTTTTTTCTATTGGCAAATAGTAATTTTTTGGCTTATTTATATTTTTCATATTTAATAAGTTAAATGTTAATAATATTTTTATAACGAAATTTATGTATTTGTCAAAAGTTTTTACATATATTCTTTTATATATAAGTGATATAAAAAAATAAAATTAAATGTCAAAATAAAATTAAATTTGACAAACTACTTTATCTGAATAAAGTAGGCATGTATTTACTTTACTTAAATAAAGCAGTTCTATGATATCAAATAAACAATTACAAAAGGAATTTGATGAAATACTTGCAATTATGGTGGATATTGATAATAAGAATAACCTTTTTTTATTTCTGAGAGATCTTCTATCAGAAAACGAAATACTAGAATTTATAAAAAGATTCAAAGTCGCAAAAATGCTTGAT
>CAYUQQ010000026.1:0-9836 GCA_964446905.1 uncultured Candidatus Peribacteria bacterium | reverse complement strand
ACAAAATCTTACAGATTTTTTAAGATCTTATATTCAACAAACTATAGAAAAATATGAAGATAAAAACTGAAATATTAATATTTATCAAACCTATATTTCTTAAAAAAATTATAATTTTAATACTCTGAATTCTTATTTTATACTCAATGAAAATTGTTTAACGGTTTCGAGGTAGTAAAACTTAATCTAATATAAAAAATTTCGGTTTAACTGTAAAAAGTGTGTGGCTAATAAAATAAGGAGTATTTGGTATAATCAAACCAATTACTCCTTTACTTTTAGTTATGTGAAATAAAAGTTATTTAAAAAAACAAATACTTATGTATATCTTTTCTCCCTCTACGGGAGACAAAAGATATACAAAAGAAAGTTTTAGTTATATAATTATTAATAAGAATCAATTAAATTTTATTCTAATTATTTAAACAAACTAGTATAAAAAGAAAAGAATCAAAAACAAATCCTTATTAAATATATTTTGAAATTTTTAATAATTCTGGTAAAAAAGCTTGACAAATGGCTTCTATAGTAGATTTTTGAGTATCATGTCAATAAACTACAGTATTTCTTTCTTTTCCATTCATTTCAAAAGTAAAATGCGTAATTCAAATAGACTTTTCTCATTCTTCTTGATCTCATGTTAATTCAGATAAAATTTTAAGAGTTTTTTGTTTAAAATAATTAGAAACATCTACTATATCATCATTTTCTTGTTCTATTAATTTATTTACATTAGACAATACCTCTTCTATAACGGTTTTTAATGAAGGCTTTTCTTGTGTATTATAATCCAAAAGTTTTACATCAACATTTTTTCATAACATTTTTTTAAATCCTCTTATAATAGCTTCTATATATCAATTTCATTCTAAAAATTCTTCATTCAAAATTATTTTCTTTCAATTTAAAATAAATTCTATTCTAACTGTCTTTTTATGATTATCTAAACAAAAATCTATATCACTTAACATATTATTTATCTTTAAATATTTTGTTAATATATTTGCAGGATAAACCCTTCTTTGTATTTCAGCATCTTTTGAAAGACATTCAATTATTTGTCTTATTTGGTCTGGAGGTGTATTAGAAAGATTAAGCTCAACTTGATCAGCTAATTCTTTCAAAAAATTCTTTCATCATCTAGCACTAAAATATTTCTCTAAGGCTAAAACTCAAAAGGATCCAGAGTAAGGCTTTGCTCCACCATAAACTGCAACGTTAGCAGTATGAACTCAAGATCAATCAGCCTGAGCATTTTTTCATATTCAAGGTTCTCTGTTCCAAGTATCATCAGAAAGTATTTGTCTAATAGCATTACAAAAAATATACATTAAATGCATTTTTTTGGCATTTTTGAAGGAAAAACCTCAATTAGATTCTCAATCAATTCAAAACATCATTCAGGCCATGTGAGTTTTTGTATTTCATGTTCTCTCTCAAATTCATACCAAAGTTGTTTCACATTCTTGTACTCATCATTCAACTGCTGCAAGAGTTCAAGCGGAAGCAAAATCTTTATCATTATGTATATGGCTAGAAAACCTAAAATTATATCCAGATTCCTCCAAATCCTTTGTATCTTTAATTAAATGATAAAACAAACTTTTATAAACTTCTGGCTTAGAAACTCAGACTGTATCTGGTACATTGATAACATTTGCTCAAGATTTTATTGCTGTTCTTACGGCCTCTAATAAAAAATTATATTTGGAATTCGTCGCATCTTCAGGAGAATATTCTATCTCAAATTCACATCAAGTAATTTCTCTTTCTTTTTTAATTTCATTAAGTCTAGATACAGTAGTTTTTATAGAATCCAAAATATATTGTTTTCATTCTATTAAAGATTTTTTTTGAAATTTTTCTCAAGAATCTTCATCTACTTTATAACAAAATTTATCTAATATATGAGCCTCCGAAGTTGGCATAAAACAATGTATTCTAGATCTTTTTAGTCATTTTGTTGCCTCTATAGATCTCGTTGTATCATGTTTAACACATCTTCATAATACAGAAATAAAAGGCGGATTTGGATCATCAGAGAAAAAATCTAACAATTCTTTTATATTATTAAAATCATTATCTCAAGCTGGAAATCAGACTTCGATTGTATCAACTCAAAGTTCTCTAAGCATCAAATAAACAACCATTTTTTCATATTTTGAAAAACTTGTTAATGGAGCTTGGTCTCATTCTCTCAAAGAAACATCTGTTAATGAAATTTTTCTTTCATCAAATCTAGCATTGGCTCAAAAAATTTTCAAAAAATCCATAATTCATTCCGGATTTCAAATAGTCTTTTGTTCTCTATTTTTTAAAGATTCCAAAAAATCAGATCAATCAAGCATTGTTGATGTGATATTTTCATAAATTCTTTTAGATTCGTTCATAATAATTTTTTTAAAAAATAAAAATTCTTCCGTTTAGGAAGAATTGTAAATAAAATTAAATTTTAAATAAAAAACTCTTCCTACAGGGATAAATATAAGAGCAAAAGTTGTAATGTAATATTTTTTTTAAATTTCATAATTAAATATTTAAAAAATTCTCTCTTATTTTTACTAAGAGAGAATTTATAAATCATTTTGATTATATTACTAAAACTCCCTTAGGACTAACCTAAAAGTAAAAGAGTTAGTAATAAATTTTTCTTCATAATTTATAATAATATAATAATTTATATTTGTAATATATAAATTTTTTATTTAATGTCAAAAAATTATTAATTAAAATTAGTGGTTTAATTTTTATTTAGACATTTTTTTCTATTTATACTAAAAATGAATTGATCAACGTTCGCGCGAAGCTGAAACTAGTCTATATTTTAATTGTTTTTTGAAAATAAAAAACTTAAAATCAAATCTGATTTGGTATATTATTTAAATATTTCAAAATTTGTATCAAAAATTTTTTTAATTTTTTTATCTACATTTTTTGAAAATTCTTTTTTTAACATAAATTGTTTAAAAATATCATTAATTTCTTTTTTATCTATTTTTAAACTTTGAAAATATTTTTTTAATCAAAATAATAAATCTTTTTTAACTTTATTTATTGATATTTTTAATAATTTTTTTGTTTCTTGTTTTGTATTTAATAAAACTTTAGAAAAATATTCAATAATTTTTGACTGAATATTATTAGTTAATAATTCAATGTTATCTCTAAGTATTTTTTTAACTCAAAGAGTTCTAGCTCTTATAATTTTTTCATTTTGTTTTTTTCTTATGTCCAAAAGTTCTTTTAAAGTTTTTTTAGTAAGAGTTTCTTCTTTTAATTTTTTGGGTAACATGTGTATTTGTTTATTTAACATTAAAAAATCTCTTCTAGAAAGATCTATAAAATCAATAAATTTATAAGAATTTCCTGATTTTGTAGTATTTTTTTGAACCTTTGCTTTAATTACCAAAAAATCAGCTATTTGAATTAAGTTTTTTATTTCAACATTTTCTTTTTCTAAAAATTCATAATTTTTATAATAAACCATTCAGGCACAAGCTCATATTTCTATATCAAAATTTTTTATTGTAAATAATCATTTTTTTAAAGTATTAAAAATTTTTTGAATAAATTTTTTTGAATTTTCTTTGCTTACATTTATTAAGATTAAAAACCATTCATCTCATCAATAATAATTTGATAAAATATAATTATATTTTTTTAATTTTAATTCTTCAGTTAAAATAGATCCAAATTTCCAAATAGATTCTTGTCAAATAGAGTGTCAATAAGTTTCATTTATATTTTTTAAATTATTTTGATCAAAAACAATTACAGTAATTTCTGTATATTTATTTTCTTTTAAATCATCAAATATATACTTTACTTCTTTATCAAATCAATATTTTGTTAAAGATCCAGTTTTTAAATCAATTTCTTTTTCTATTTTAGAAAAATATTCAATATTTTGAATTATTATTTCTTCATTTTTTGCTATTTGTTCTATAAGAGAAATAAAATCTTCATAAAATAATACAATATTCTCTATTAATTTTTGTTTATATAAAAAATTAATATTAGAATCTAATTCTATTTTTTTTACATTTTCTGATATTCTTAAAGTTAAATTATTTATAATATTATTAAAATGATCAATAGAAGAAATTGATTTACTCATATTAAGTAAATAATCAAAATCCTTTCATAAAAAAATTTTTTCATATCATTTTAATTTATATTTTTCAGACAATTTCAAAAGAAATGTTTTTGTTGAGGCAAACACTTTCTTTTTTTGAATATTTATAAGTCTTTCTTGTGGCATTGTTTTATAAAAAAATTTTTATAGAAAAATAATATATCTTTTTTATATGTTTTGCAAATAAAAAAATGAGAAACTTATTTTTATATGATAAATTAAATAATTTAATTTTTTACAACATTTTACATAAAAAATCCTAAAATTTGATTTTCAATAAAATTTAATATACTAAACTTATTAAAATATTTATTATTTATTTTAAAATTATGAAATGTCCTAAGTGCAAAAATTTAGATACAAAAGTTATTGATTCTCGTATTGCAGAAGATGGTAAAACTATAAGACGTAGACGAGAGTGTGAAAAATGTTCGGCTCGTTTTACTACTTTTGAAAGAATGGAATTTGTAAATTTTTTGGTTATAAAAAATAATTGAGAAAAAGTTATGTATGATAGAAATAAATTAAATTCAAGTATAATAAAAGCTTTTAATAAAAGAAATATTGATATGGAAAAAATAGAAAATATGATAAATGAATTAGAAAACGAATGGGCATCAAATAAAACATGAATTACTTCAAAGCGTATATGAAAAGATATTTTAAATAAATTAAAATATATTGATGAAGTTGCTTATGTAAGATTTGCTTCTGTATATCATAATTTTGAAAATATAAAAAATTTTATGGAATTTATAAAATTGGAATTTGAGTAAAATTAATTTTTAAAAACATATCTAAAAAATGATAACAATAATTAATTTAAACAAAAGTTTATTTCCATACTGACAATTAATTACTCAAAATCTCATAGATAATATCAAAAATAAATTAAAAGAAAAAAAACAGATTCTACTTTATTTAAACAAAAGATGAGAATCGGGTGGTTTAATGTGTAAGGATTGTAATTATCAAATAAAATGTAAAAATTGTAATGTATCAATGAATATTCATAAATATCCAAAAAATATTCTTTTGTGTCATTGTTGTAATTTTGAAGATATTATACCTATATATTGTCCTAAATGTAATTGAACTAGTTTAATACAAATTTGAGTATGAACACAAAAAATAGAAGATATTATTAAAACAATTTTTCCTAAAAACAATATTTTAAGATTAGATTCAGATATAATAAATAAAGAATGATTTTTTAAAGAAAATATTGAAATTGCAGATATTATAATTGCTACAGAAACAATAAATACAATATTTCTTAATAATTTATGACTTGTTTGATTTTTGTTTTTTGAATTAGAATTATGTATACCAGAATATGATATTGAAGAACATATTTATAATAATATTTCTTATAATATAAAAAGATGATCAAATATTATTATTCAAACTTATAATCCAAAAAGTGAAATATTAAAAATTTTAACTTCATGAAATTTTAAAGATTTTATGATGTATACATTAAATGAAAGATTAAAATATTCTTATCCACCATATAAAGAACTAGTTTATATTTGGGTAAAACATAAAAATAAAAATAAAATACAAGATATTATTTTTAAATTAAAAAATAAACTTGATATTTATAATAACGAAAAAATTATTTATTTTGATAAAGAATTATTTATAAAAAAAGCTGGTTATTTTTTTCAAAAAATTATTATTAAATGAGAAAATATTGAAAATTTTTTGGACTGTATTAAAAATGAAATCTTTAAAAATAAAGAAATTAGCATTGAATGGAAATAAAAAAATATTTGATAACTAATTTTTTTATTTTTCTTTCACAAAAATAAAATATAGTACTGGTAAAACAAGAAGCGTAAAAAATGTAGAAGCAATTAAACCAAACATAATTGAAAGTCAAAGTGAAGTCCACATTGGATTTGAAAATGTGAGAGGAATCAAACCAAATACGGTACAAATTGATGTTAAAAATACTGGTTCTAATCTTGTTTTTACTGCATCAATAATACTTTCTTTAAACTCAATTCATTCTTTTATATTTACGTTTATTTTATCAAAAAGTATAATTCCATTTCTTACAACTATTCAAAATAGAGCAACAAGTCAAATTAAACCAGGAAATGAAAGTGGCTGACCAAATAAAGTAAGTCAAAAAAACACTCAAATAAGAGATAATGGAATAGTTATTAAAACTAAAAATGATTGTTTGAAAGAATCATATAAAATTACTAATGTTATAATAATTAAAAATAATCAATAAATTATAGCAATAAGTAAACTTTCTACAGATTTTTGATTTTCTTCATTAGCTCAACCAATTATAAGCTCATATCAAGAAGGAAGTCTATAGTTTAATGTTTTCTTATTAAATTCAGATAAAATTTGTTTTCATGTAGTATTTTGAGTTGCTCATGCACTTACAATAATTATCCTTTTTTGATCAATTCTTGTTATAGAATTTGTAGAAGGAGTAAGTTTATTATCCAATAAATCTCTAATATAAACGAATTGTCATTTATTATTTTTTATTTTTAAATTTTTAATTTTATCTAAAGTATTCGTATATATATTATCATATTTTGTACGAACTATAATTTCATCTTTTCATTTTAATATTTTGGTTGATTCTACTCAATCAACAACTCACTTTATAAAAACTCATACTTGAGCTAAACTAAGATCATATATTGCTAAATTCTCTTTATTAAAAGAAAAACTAAACTCCAAAGGAACTGGTTTTCTAGAAGAATCAATATTTATTACTCAAGGAATTGTAGATAAAATCTTTTTAAAATCTTCTCAAATTTGATTCATAATTTCAAAATCAGCTCATGCAATTTTAATTTCAAAATCTGATCAAGTAGGAGGTCATCATGCTATTTCTGAAACAGTAACATTAACGTTTTTTATATTTTTTAATGTATTTCTAAGTCTATCTGCAATTGACATAGAAGTCTCTTTGCGTCAATCAGTTTTTTTTATTAAATTAATATTTACTCAAGCTACATTACCAGAGCTTTGTCCAGAACTTAATTTATTTCATCATCAGGTTTTGGATCAAATAATTGTAGTAAAACTTTGAATATCTTTTTCTTTTATTAAAATTTCTTCTATTGGTTTTATATATTCAGACATTACTTCCAATCTTGTACCAGCTTCGCTTTCTATATCTATAAAAAAAAGATCTTGATCTGTCCTAGGGAAAAAATCACTTTTTAAAATACCAGTAATAGGAAGAAGTATAGCTAAAATAAAAATAAAAAATACAAACAATAAAAATTTAAATGCTCTTGATTTTTTGTCTAAAATTTTTTCTAAATTTCTTTCATACAATAATTCTATTTTTTCTAAACTAATAAAAGTTTTTTTACATATTCAACTAAAAAATCCAAAACATCATTTTTTTATTATAGGTTTATCAAAAATAACTGCTAATGCAGGATTGATAGTAAGAGCTATAACTAAAGATGATAAAAGCGTTGTAGTAATTATAAATGGTATTGAAAAAATAAATTTTCATATTATTCAAGTCATAAATAACATTGCAGAAAAAATCCAAACAACAGTAAGCGTAGTAGAAATTAATACTTTTTTAAAATCTCTTAATACAAGAATTGCTGCTTCTTTTGTAGTAAATTTTCATGTTTGTTTATATTGATTAATAGCAGATATTATTACTATTGCATCATCTACCAAAAGTCATAAAGATAAAATTAAAGCAAACATTGATAAAAAATTTAATGTCTGTCATGACAAAGACATTATTGTAAATGTCATCAAAAAAACCAAAGGGGCAGAAATTCATGCAACTAATGCTGGTTTAATTCAAATTATTAAAAATAAAATTATAAAAACCAAAAATACAGTCAAAATTCAATCTCTTGTAAGATTTTTTAAATCGGTTTTAATTAATTCAGAATTATCTTGAATAGTTGTAATAATTAATTCTTTTTCATTTGGTATAGATCAAGCCGTTCTTAATTCATCAATTTTTTTATTTCAATCTTCAACCAAACTTACAATAGATCCTCATAATTTTTTTACTACAGATAATGTAACTGCATTATTTGGAATACTTCATTTATAAGATAATCTTGAAATAGAAGTTCTTTTTTTGGCCATTTCTTTAACTTCAGCAACATCTTTTAAATAAATAATTCAAGTATTTCAAATTTTTCAAATAATTAAATTTTCTAATTCATTTATTGTATAAAATCTTTCATCTATTTTTATAGTATGAGAATATTTTGCAACATCATATTCTCAAATTGGCATAGTAAAATTTGAAGATTTAATAATATTGTTTACATAATCTGAAGTCAAATTATATAAATCTAATTTTTTTGGGTCATAATTTACCAAAAACTCTACTTCATCTCATCAAGAAATAGTTACTTCTGAAACCAAAGGATTTCTTTCTAATTCTTCTTTAATTTTTTTACCATATTCATATAAAGTAAATCAGTCATATTTTCAAGAAATAGCAAAAACCCAAATAGGAGAATCATCCAAAGAAAATTCTTTTACAATGGGCTCTTGAGCATCTGTAGGTAAATCTTTTTTTGCAAAATCTACTTTATCTTTTAATTCTCTCATTGAATCTGTAATATTTGCATCTGATTTAAATTGTACTACTATATTTGACATGCTATTTTTTGAAGTAGATGTCATCTTATCTATTCATTTAATTTTTGAAATTTCTTTTTCTAATTTTTTTGTAATTAAATCTTCTATAGTTTCTGGACTTGCTCATGGTAAAATTGTAATTACTCATCATATTCATATTTTTACTTCAGGACTTGATTCTAACGGTAAAGATCTTAAAGAAAGTAATCAAGAAATTATAATAATAATTAAAATTAAATAAACTAATCTTGTCCTTTTAATAAAAAATCAAAAAAAACCAGATTCAAGACTAGGATTAAATTTAAGTTTATCTAAATATTTTGATTTCATAAATTAATATAATTATATTAAATTACTATATATATTAAATTTATTTTAATATACACGAATAAAATTTGATATTTGTATTTTTATTTTTAAATATATCTAATAAAAATGATTTTCGTTTTTTTAATTCAAAAACCTTTTAAATTAGACTAAGTTAAACCATTGAATAATTTTACTTAAGTATAATTTAATTAATATTTTAAAAACTAGCTTTATCACCTTCTTTTAAATTTAATGCTCATTCTACAACTATATTATCTCATTCATTTAATCATGAAATAATTTCTATTCAAATACTATTTTGACTTCATAATTTTACACTTCTTGATTCAATTATATTATTATTATTTAATATAAATACTTTATAATTTCACTGTCATGAATCTATCAAAGAAGAAAAAGGAATTAAAATTACTTTATTATTTCTTTTTTTTGAAATTATAAATGTATCAACATAATCTCAAACATTTAATCACTTTGTTCATTTATCTAAAATAACTTCCATTTTAAATAATTTAGTTTGCAAATCTGCTGCTGGAGATAATAATAAAATTGATCAAGTAAAAATATTATTATTTTTTTGCACTTTAACAATTTGTCATAATTTTAAATTAGAAATATTTTCACTACTAACTTCTAATTTTACTTTTAATTGATCTATATTTCATATAGTAAAAGCAACTAATCATGGTGATACTAAACTTCATATTTCTATATTTTTGCTCATTATAATTCAAGAAAATGGAGCAGTAATATTAGAATT
>CAYUQQ010000025.1:0-9998 GCA_964446905.1 uncultured Candidatus Peribacteria bacterium | reverse complement strand
TTCTATAATTAAAAAAGATATTTGAATTCAATTTATTGTAATTAAAATTTCGTTTAATATATTTTCTATAACAGATTTATTAATTTTAATTTTTTTTATTAATTCATTTTTTATAATACCTCATATCATCTTTTGTTTTTTATAAATTTGTATTTTACTTAAAATAATTTCAATTAATTTTGTTTTAGTAAAATTTTTTTGTATTTTACTTAAAATACATTTATTATTATCTGCTCAATGTTCAATTAATTTTCAACAAATCAAAAAAATTTCTGATGTTGTGTTTGAATTTTTAAAACAATTAGTATAATCACAAATAAGTTTAAAAATTTTATTTGCCAATAATTTATTAATTGTTTTTAATGAATAAATAAGTTTATAAAATTCTTTATTATTTTTATTTTTTATAAAAATTTTTATTTGTTTTATAACTTCAGTATTTAACATAATAATTTTTAATTTACAAAATTAATTATTAATTATTTAAACAATGATAACTAATCTTAAAAAAACTCCTTTGTAAGAAAAAAATAAAAATTGTTTAAGTAAAATTTATAAAAATAAAATATTAAAAAATTTAGTATATAATATAAATCAATAATAAATGTCAACAAAAAAATCTCCACATCATTTTCAAGTAAAGGATAAATATTTTATTGAAGCAAAAAAACTTTGATATAGAGCAAGAAGTGCTTTTAAATTAATTGAGATACAAGAGAAATTTGATATCATAAAACCATGATTTAATATTTTGGATGTCTGATCTGCTCCTGGTAGTTTTTTGCAAGTAATTCAAAAAATTATAAAAAATAATTGATTTATGGTAGGTATTGATATTCAAAAAATCGAAAAATTTACATTTTCAAATATTCTTTTAATACAAGAAAATATTTTTAATTTGGATAAAATTGAAGAAATTTTAAAAAATCATAATATTTTTAAATTTGACTTAATCACTTCCGATATTGCACCTTCTACTACATGACAAACTGGAGTAGACCAATATAGAAGTATAGAATTAAATCTATCTATTTTACAATTATCAAAAACATTTTTAAAAAAATGATGAAATTTATTATTAAAAGTATTTGTATGAGAAGATATAAATGATCTAATTAGACCTATAAAAGCAAATTTTCAAACCTTAAAAAGATTTAAACCAAAAGCAAGCAGAGACAGAAGTTTTGAGGAATATTTTATTTGTTTTAATATGTTTAAGTAATAAAATTAAAACTTTAACTTAAAAATTTCTCTTCAGACTTGTTGGTCATTTTTTTTATAAAGTAAACTTCAATATTTTGTTGTTTTAAATTGAATTTCTTCAGGTAATAGTTGTAATGTTTTGATATTAAAAAATCTAAATAATTTATATATTTCTTCAAAATAAACATATTTTCATTTTACTTCCCAAAATGGGAAAGAAATAACTATTGTTCATTTAAAATTTAATTTTTTTAATCAAGAAAAAAATCATTTGTATAATCATATTAAATGCTCTTTATTTATATTTATTTTTTCTATTGTAATATTATTTTTTGTCATAATTTCTCATAAAAATCATTCTGTAACTATATTTGCATTTATAATTTTATCATGTATATTTTTTGGTAAATTTTCAAATATTTTAGAAGCATCCAATTGAAAAATATTTATATTTAAATTAGTTCAACTAAATTCTTTAATATTTTTTAATGTTTTTTCCACCAAATCTTCTTTAATATCACTTCAAATAATATTTGTAAATCAAGAATTAATAGCTTCTATTAATACTGTTCATAATCAGACAAAAGGATCATAAACAGAAATGTTTTCTCAAGATATATTTAACATAATTTGAGCTAATTTTGGAGGTAACATTCAGATTTGCATATCTCTAATTTTTGATATATCTCTTTTTGAGTATTCATCTACATCTTGATAAATAATTGTTTTTCAAAAAAAAATTTTACTTCATAAATTAATATAATTTAATTCTGTTTCAAATTTTTTTAATTTTTCTTTTTTAAAAACAGCACTATTTATGTTTTCATTTGAATTATTTACTAATCTTATAGACAAATTTTTATTTTTTAAAGACTTTTTTATTTGATATCAAATAGTAAAATTATTTAAAACATCAGGTCAATAAAATGCTACAGCAAAATTAATTTTTCAATTTCAAGTTCAAATATTTTGTATATATTTACTAGAAAATTCTATAAAATTATTTACATTATTTCATTGTTTTATTATTTCTACAACCTTCATTGTTCATCATATTTTATGATAATTTTTTAATATATCTTCCTTTGTTATATTATCTAATATACAAAAACTTTCATTTACAAAAACAAATTCAATATTTTTAAATACATTAAAAATTTCAGATATACACATACGAAATTCTCTTCATAAAATAAAACAAAACATAAAAAACTATTTAATAGTATAAAATAAAACATTTAATATAAAGTTAATTTAATCTATTATAATTTTATTATTAATATTACCAAAAGTTTATTTGAATTTTTAAATTTAATTATATAATAAATAAAATTAATTTTTAACCTAAAAAAATGTTTAATATTTCAGTTTGACACTTACTTGCAAGTTATGAATGAGATAATGAAGGCTTGGAATTTAATTGAGAAATATATTCTTGATTTTATGAAGATTTAGAATTTTTGGATAAATTATATTTAAAAATTAAATTAATTAATTTAGATGATTGAATTATGGTTATTATTGAAAAATTAGAAACACAAGTAAAATATAATAACGAAAAAAAGAAAATAATTGTTGAAAAAGTTGAAAGAGAATTTAAAAAAGAATTTGATATCAAAAATCCAGATGATATAAAATATATAAATATGAAAAATCTTAAAATTGATTTAAAAGATATTATTAGAGAAGAAATTTTACTTCAATTTTAATTAAATTAAACATGACAATGGAAGATGAAATTAAATTATGTAAAAAATGTAATTTATATAAAACCTGCAAATCACCTATTGCTTGAGATTGAAATTTAAATTGAAAAATATTAATTATTTGAGAAGCTCCATGAAAAGATGAAGATATAAATTGAATCCCGTTTGTATGAAAAAGTTGAAAACTTTTAACAAAAATTTTAGAAGATTTGGGTTATTTTAGATATAAAGATTATTATATTACAAATATAGTAAAGTGCAGACCTCCAAACAATAGAGATCCTAAAATTGAAGAAATCAATATTTGTTCTTTATATTTAATTAATCAAATTGAAACAATAAAACCAAAATTAATTATTACATTATGAAGGTTTAGTTTTAATTTTTTAGTGCCAAATATTACAATTTCAAATTGAAGGTGAAAATTATTTAAAATTAAATCTATAAATAAACAAAAATTAAATTTTTTACCTATATTATTACCAGTATATCATCCTGCATCAGCATTATATGATCCCACTAAATTAAAAATTATTACGGAGGATTTAAAAAAAATTAAAATTATTTTATAAAAATTATAATATATTTAAATTATGAAAATTAAAATTTATATAATGATATTATTTATAATTTTTTTAACTAGTTTAACTTCAGTATGATTATTATTATTATACATGGATATAGAATCAAATTTTAAAGTAGCGATAATATCTATGGCTATAGCAAGTTTTTTGACATTAACATCTATATTTACATTAATAATTTATTTTTTTAAAAAAATCTATTATAGATGAGAAATATATTTAAGTAATTTAAATTCTTCATTAAGACAATGAATTTTAATAACAATTTTTATATTATGATTAATAGTTTTTAATTATTTTTGAGTTTATACAAACACTACAATGGCTTTATTTTTTTTAATAATTTTATTTTTAGAATTAATTTTACAAAGCATTTCAGATTAATTATACTTAAATCAGATCGGATTTTTTATTAATATAATTTTATTCCTACTTTAAAATACATTAACTCATACTATTGCATAAATATCAATTGATTTAATTTGTATCAAAAAAATTTTAATTTAAATTTATTAAATATTTTTATATTTTTTAAACCATGTTAATTGTCTTTTTGCATAATTACGATTATGTTGAGCAACTAATTTTTTACATTCAAATAAATCAATTTCTCAATTAATATAATCAATAACTTCTTTATATCATATAGTATTTAATCAAAAATCATTTTTTGTATATCATTTTTTTAAAATTTTTTTAACTTCATTTATTAATCATTGATCAAACATTTTTTCTATTCTTTCGTTTATTTTTTTATAAAGAATCTCTCTATTTCAATCAAAAGGTGTTAAAAATAAAATATCATATTTTTTTTCTAATTTTTCTCAAAAATTTAATTTTGATTTTCAGGTTTTTGTAAAAACCTCAAGTCATCTAATTACATATCTATAATTATTTGAAGAAAGTGTTTTTGCATAATTTGGATCGACTTTATTTAACATTTCCCAAAGAAAATCATTTCATTTTTTTATTCTTATTTTTTCTAATTTATCTCTATATTGCCAATCCGGAGGAACTTCTGGAATATTAAAATTATAAATTATAGAATCTATATAAAGACCTGTTCATCAGCATAAAATTGGAATTT
The DNA here is from genome assembly GCA_964446905.1 of uncultured Candidatus Peribacteria bacterium. GTDB lineage: Bacteria > Patescibacteriota > Gracilibacteria > BD1-5 > UBA2023 > CAYRGR01. The sequence goes on along the minus strand of CAYUQQ010000025.1, from coordinate 5,418 downwards.
TTCATTTTTTTTGAATAGAATTAATTATTTTTTCAACATTTTTTTTATATTCTCAAACAGAATAATCTTTATTAATATCAATTATATTTATCATATGATGCTTAATTCAAACCATTTCTTTTTTTGTAATTTTTCAGGTTCAAATATTTAAGTATTTATAAATTTGTCTTGAATCAGTAGATATAATTTCTGTTTTTAAAAATTTTGCAATATCTATACTTAAATTTGTTTTACCACAAGCAGTAGGTCAATAAATAACAATAATTTTTGAAAGATTTGTTTTTTTATTTATAAATTTTTTTAAATTTAAAAACATAGTTTATTATAATTAAATTATACCAATAAAAAAATTAAAAACACTCATTAAGTATATTTAAATCAAATTGATTGATACTTATCCTGAACGTAAGCTAGCCTATTTTAAAGTAAAAATAAAAAATATTAACGGAAACAAAATCTAATTAAGCATACAAAGAATATTGTTTAATTAAAAAAAATCAATAATTTAAAAGTAAATTAATTTTTGTCTTTTTAATTTTTTAATTAAAATGCTTTAAACTAAATTAAAAAAGTTTATTTTGATAAAAAATTATAAAAAATGAGTATTTCTGATTTTTTTAAATTTAATTATAAAGAAACAAAATATATAAAAATTAAAGTTATACCATTACAAAATAAATTAGAATTTGTTTGAATAATGGATGACGAAACTTATAAAATAAGATTAACTTCCGCTCCAGAAAAATGAAAAGCAAACAAAGAGCTTATCTCTTTTTTATCGCATGAATTAAAAATAAAAAAAGATTGTATAAAAATAATATCATGAGAATTTGATCGTATTAAAATAATACGAATTAATTAAAAAATTAATTTTAATAAAATTTTTCTTCTAATTTTTGCATAAAAAAAGCTTTTATGATAATATAAAAGTAAATTAATTTTAATCATTTAAATAAAATGTCTGATCCTATAAATAAAATGTCTGATCCTAAAGAAAGAAATGATAATCTTAATTTACCAGAATCAAATAATAATTCTGAAAGTATTCGTGTATCTTTAAAAAATTTATGAGAAATTAATGAACAAATATTACAAAAATATGAAAGTTTTTATTTCTCTACTAAAATAACAAAAGAAGAATTTTCAAATAAATTTAATAATTACAATACAATTTTAGAAAATATAGAAAACATTAAATGAGAATTAGATAAAAGTAAAAATGAAACTCAAGAAAAATTACAAAGATTAAAAGCACAAATTAATGCTAAAAATTCTATGACTATAGAAGAAATAAAATTAAACTTAGATACAGAAGATTCAAAAATAAAATTACTTGAAAAAAAGACAGAAGAAGAAAGACAAAAAGAAAAAGAAGAAAAGCAAAAAGAAAATATAGAAAAAGAAAAGCAAAATAATATATTAATTGATTTTATTAAAGAAAAAAACTTATTAAAAAAGTCTCCAGAAAATATTGTTGAAGAATTATATAATAAATGAGTAAAATTAGAAAATATACACAATTTCTTTTTTTGATTATGTAACCAAAATTGAATAACACAAGAAAAAAGAAATATGTATAAAAAAATACATGAATTAACTTGGATAGTATTTCAAGAAGATACAAAAACAATAAGAAATTTTTTAACACTTAATAATGAAGCAGAAAAAAGTATACTTATTTTAAAAATAATATACCAAAAAATACTTAAAGAAAATCCTAATTTGATTAATATATTTAAAAAAGATAAAAACAATACTAAAATGTTTGATCAATTATTAAAATGAGAAGATATAGGTCAGAGTCGATTTTATCTTAAAAGCACATTAATTACATTATTAAATTTATCAAATGATAACGAAAAAACTGAAAAATTAAATTCAATAATCCAAACATTATATCAATGATCTACTTGAAACGAACAAAATGAATTAACTGCAAATGAAAAAGATACATTAACTATGTATGAAGAATATTTTCAAAAAGATCCTAAATATAATTATTTACATACTAGTTTTTCTAAAATAGACGAATTACTTGTAGACGAATTACTTGTAAGTAGTGTAGAAAATGAATTTAATAATATTCCAAAAAAATTTGATATTAATAATAATCCCATAATTTTATATCAATTGAAACATATTCCAAAAAATGAACTCAAAATATTAATAAATTCATTAAAAAATAAAAACATTACAAAATTAAATCCAAATGAAATAATACAAGATTTAATTAAACAATGAGTAAACTACTTAAATATATATGATTTTTTTTATAATATAAAATCAACTATTATTAATAATAATGATTTTGTTAGTTTATGTGATAAAATAACAAATTTAATTTTTAAAAAAATTGAATTAAATCAAAATAATATAACACAATTACAAGATTTAGAAAAGAAAGAAAACAAAGAAAACAAAGAAAACAAAGAAAACAAATTAGTAAATGAAATCATTTCATTAATTTATTATAAAGAAAGTGTTCCTTATATAAAAGATCCTAATGCATTTAAAAAATTATTAATAGAATTTTATGGGCAAGAAGAATTTGATAAAAAATGTAAAGACAAAAAACCTTCTGAAATTTTAGATGAATTAAATAAAGATTTAAGAAAGGATGAAAAAGAAGAGTTATGAGAATTAAGAACAGAAGAATCACAAGAAATGTCTATAAAATTAGAAAAAATATGATTTAATAAAAAAGGATTTTTAGAATTAAAAGATGCAAAATTAAAACAACAAATATTTAAAGAATTAAAAAACAAAGATTCTACAAGATTTTTTAAATTATTAAAAGATAATTGAATAATTAAAGAAATTCCTCAAAATGAAACAGAAAAAAAGCAAATTAAAGATTGAATAAAAAAATTAATTGTACAAGAAGTTGTTGAAGAAACAAGTAAAAGATTTAAAGAAAATACAAAATATCGTGATTTATTTAATTCGGCATGGGAATGAAAAATTACTGCTGAAGATTATTCAGCTCAAATATGAAAAATTATTGCTAATGAAAATAATGCAAAAGTAAATAATAATTTAGAAGATTCAAATCCTCAAACACAATCTTTATCATGATCTAATTATCAATGATTATCAACATTAACACCAGAAAATCCTATTGCAAAATTAGAAATTGGAAAAGGAATTTTTGCAAAAGTAGAAAAAATAAATGATACAGATTATTTAGTAGACTGAATTTGAAACGAACCTATAAAATGTTATAATTTAGAACAAGTAGATAAAGTTTTAGATATTTGAGATTATTTAAATAAATTATGACTAGGTTTTATGATTCCTTATATTAACAAAATAACTAATGAAATTGAAAAAAAACAAAAACATAATTGAGAAAAATTTGATTTAAGAGATTGATTTTGAGATAAAGAAAAAATATTATTTTTAAAAATAGTTTGAAATATTATTTTTGATACAAAAAATTCTTATTTTAATGAAAACAAAACCATTGACTATAAGCTTCCAGATTTTAAAAATATCCAAACACTTGAAGATATAGAAAGAATATTTTTAAACTGTTGACAATGATTATGATGATTAAAAAAAGTTAAAGAAATAATTGAAGATCAATGATATATTCAATTCTGATTATTTAATATTATTCCATTTTTAGAAGCTATTTAAACAAAAAAACGAAAATCAATTCTTATTAGGCATAATATTTATATTAAAACTATCAAAAAATTGTATAAAAAAAATTGTATAAAAAGATAATTTTTATATGTTTTATAAAATTAAAAAAACTTGATTTCAAATTAAATTTGTTTATATTAATCACAATTAATATTTAAATTAAATTTATGAAAAAAGAAATTTTAAAAAAATTATGAATATGCTCAATTTTGATGATATTTTTTTATTGACTAGTAAACGCTAATGATATTGATGAATTAAAAAAATCTATTGATACTTTGATCCAAAAATATGAAGAAAAAATTAAAGTATTAGAACAAGATAATAATAAATTAAAAAAAGATATAGAAAATATTGTTAAAGAAATTCAAGTTAATTCGCCTTGAATTTATAAAAATATAGAAAACATTTTAAATACTTGAAATAATTTTGAAAATAATTCTACAAAAACAAACCAAGTTTCAAATTCATGATCTGCACAAAATTCATGATCGATATTTACTTGATCAATTACAAACAATTCTAAACATGATAAAATTATTGAAATAATTAATAACTCATCTCAATGAATTTATAAAGAAAATAATTTAGATTCTACTTCAAATATATGACTTTTTGAATTTATAGAACCAAATCATTTTTTTATATCAATAGATGATGGTAAAAATCCATCTTGAATAACAGCATTTAAAACAAAAATTTTATTTCAATATGATAATAATTATAATCTAACTAAAAAATGAGTATTTGATTTTGATTTAAAATTATGATTATATAAAACTATTTTTTGAAGTAATCCATTTGCTTGAACTATAAGAATAAAAGTAAAAAATCCTATATATAAATGAAAACTTTTAGATGATGTTAAACAAGATATAATAAATGTACAAAATCAATCAACTACTACCCAACAAACACAAACAACAAATACTTCTCAACCAACTAATACTACAACAACAACTACAGAAACAAAAAATGTAACATTATCTGATATAAAATCAGCTTATGATAAAAATAAAATTTTGGATGTCATACAATTATCAAATGAATATATCAAAAATGATCCAAATAATATTAATGTATTAAAAATGAGATATAGAAGTTTTTATATAATTTGAAAATATACTGATTCTATTTCTGAAATACAAAAAATAGAAAACATTCAAAAAGATAATTTTGAAAAAATAATAGCTTGTGATGCTACTGTTATTGCAAAAATTGCCAAAAACTCAGAACTAAGTACAAAATATAAAGAAATTTGTAATAAATAATAATTTATATATAATACAATTAATTTAATTTTTAATTATTTTATATGTCAGAAAAAGAAGAAAAAACAAATAATATCTTATTAGAATTAATTTCAAATCATCCTCTTACTACATTTGATGAAGTATATTTTTTAGACTTACTTGAGCATTCATTATCATTAAATGTATACGAAAAAAAACGAGTAATAGATGCTGTACCAAATTTAAGTCAATTTCAAATCGATGAACTTGTAAAGGTTTTTGTTGATGAAAGAGAAGAATTTAAAAAACTTATGGCAACAGAATGAGAAACTATAAAAGAACTTTTGGTTAAACAAAAAGAATGATGGATTCAATTAAATGATATATACGTACAAGAAAAAATTTCAAAAGAAAAAGAATGAGAAGATCAATCAAAAATAGATGCTTTAAAAAATAGTTTAATTGATGAATGAGATGATGATTTATAATTTTTACAAAAAAACGAATTTTTTAAGTAAAAATTTATACTAGTTTGTTT
>CAYUQQ010000024.1:0-10310 GCA_964446905.1 uncultured Candidatus Peribacteria bacterium | reverse complement strand
AAAAAAATTATTTTAATTATATGACTTTTATTTTTAAATTTTAACTTTATATATGCCGAATGAGAAGTGGTTAGCAATAAAGCCGATCATTTTCAGGTTACAGCAAATCCTACTAGTATAAAAGTTTGAGAGTCTATAGATTTAACAATTAAAGTTTTAGATAAAGATTGAGGTATAGTCAAAGATTATTTATGAACTATTTATATTACAGTAGATAATGACACTAAAGCAACAGTTCCTTATGAAAATTGATATACTTTTATAGAATCAGATTTGGGACAAAAAGTTTTTTCAAAATGATTATCTTTTACTAAAGAATGACAAATGAAGGTTTCTGTTTTGGATATAGATAATGATGATTTGATTTGATATGTAAATATTACAGTTACTAGTGGTTGACCAAGTACTACTGTAAAATGAGATATTACAATACTTAGTCCAGATAATTGAATTACAATTCCAGAAAATAATGTAAATATAAATTGAGTATCTAAAAAAAATAGTAAAATACAGTTTTTCTTAAATTCTACAAAATCATGAGAATCTCAAACTGATAATGATTGAAATTTTTCTTATAAACTTACATGATTAAATTCTCAATCAAATGTTATTTCTGTTAAAGTGCTTGATTGATCAAATAATATTATAGCAGAATCAGATCAAATTATAGTAAATGTTGAATCTGAATGATCTACATTAAAGGGTTTTACAATTAAATGATGAAATACTGTAGAAGCATGATCTAAAATGGATTTTGAAATAATTTCTGACCCATCTTTACAAGAAATTACAATTTCTTTGGATGGTATGATAGAAAAATTAAAAGAATCTTCTACTGCTTGAACATATATTTGAACAGTAACTGCTCCTAAAAAATCTTGAACTTATAATATTGATGTAAATTTAAAAAATACATTATGAAAAACAACATCTAAAACATCTGCTGCTATTATTACTGTTTTGGAATCAAATGTTTTTAAAAATATTACTTATACTACTAAAGATAAAAAAACTATATTTAATTTTGAATTAGAAGAAAATAAAGAAAATGAAATTAAATATTTTAAAATTAAATATAGCACTTGAAATGATTTATCAAACGCACAATCAGTTATAACTTTTGAAAAAGAAAAAATAAAATCAAATTCATGATGATATACTTGGTATATTCCAAATTTAAATTTAGAAAAATATTATTTTGAAATATCTGCTTTAGATAGTAATAAAATAGAAATTAATTGAAAACATAGTCAAATTATAGATGCAGATTTATCTTTAAATAGCGCTCAAACTATGGCCATTATTTCTAATTTACAAGTTACTAAAATTAATGAAAATCAAAATGAATTAATTTGGGATTTAATTCCAGAAGCTACTAGTTATAATGTTTACAAAAAAGATAGAGATGGTAATTTTAATTTAATTGAAAATGTTAAAACAAATAAATATATTATTAATATAACATGAGATAAATTAAAATATGAAGAATTTGCAGTTAAATGAGTTTATTGAGATTCATCAGCAGAATCATCAGATTTTTCTAATGTTACAAAAGTACAAACATGACCAATGCAAATTATGTTGCTTTTAATAATATCTTTTATATTCCCATTATTTTATTTTTATTTTAGAAAAAAAAGATTTTAAAAAATTATTTTTTAAAATATGTAAAGATAGTTATTTACTTTTTATAAAAACTCATATATATGAGTTTTTATAATTTTATATTTTTAATTTAATTATTATGAAAAAATACTTATTATTAATTTTTATTATTATAAACATTTTTTCAGTAAATCTTATTAATGCTGAAGAATTATTGGTATCTAAAATTTTTAAATTAGAAGTATATAAAAAAAATGAAATAAATTGAATTTATGAATATTTACAATATTGAAGTGCAGTATTGTTAGATAATAATACTGTTATTACAAATGCTCATGTAGTTTTGGATGATGAAGATGTTCCAACTTGAAACTATAATTTATGTGTATCTGATACATTTGATTTAGAACCAAAATGTAAAACAAGTATGAAATTAATAAAATATGATAAAACAAATGATCTGGCTATTTTAAAACCAGTAGAAAATATTTCATTTAATAATCCAATACAATTTTCAGATAAAAAATTAAATCTTTGAGATAATGTTACAGTATATTGATATCCCGCAAATTGATGAAATACTATAACTCTTACAGTATGAAAAATAAGTTGAGTTGAAAATGAAATTTATAAAATAGATGCAAATATTGATGCTTGAAATTCTTGATGATGAGCATTTGATAAAGATTGAAAATTAATATGAATACCTTACATTGCTAGTATTTGATATTCTACACTTTGATACATGATACCCATAAGTAAAATAGAAGATTTTCTTTCTGATAAATGAAGTATTACAAAATATTGAAAAATAGATAATGATTTTAATAAATTTATTAAAAATTGTAATAATATTTTATTAAATCAAAAAATAAATAACCCATATTTTGATTTTAATAATTTTAAACAAAAAAATTTTATACTTAAATCTGCAAATGAATCAAATCTAAACATATTAAATTCAGAATATCTTTTTCAATCCAAAACAAAAAAAACACAAATTATTATTAATACAAAACAATCTTTTGGTAAAAAATATTATACTCCAAAAGTAGATATATCTTCAATAAAAGAATATTATGCTTTAGTAAAAGAAAAAAATAATATAATTTTATGATGAAAAAAAATATCTAAATTATTATTAATTTCTTGATTGAAAAAAAATAATTGAATAGTTGATAAAAACTTTTTTTATTTACATATATATATGGACTGAATATATTATTGAATTAACTCAAGTAACTATGAATCTGAAAAAAAATTTATAAATAGTGCGTTATCTCTTTTTATTAAAGATTTTAAAATTAAAGATAATATTTCTCTTAATAATAAATCAATTTATAATTTTCCTTCATGATCATTTACGATTATAGATAATATGTTTTTAGAAGAAAATTTTTCTTATATTAATTTCTTTTTTGATTCAAATATGGCTCAAGAATGAAATGTTTATATAGAAAAAACTTATTATGATAAATGAAAATATTCTATGGATAATTATACATTTGAAGAATGGTTAAAAAATAATGTTATTTATAATTATTGAGATTCAAAAAATGAAATAAAGAAAAATAATTTTTGAATATATTATTTTAATGAGGTATATGAAAATAAAAAAACAGGAGAAGTTAATTATAAAAGTGAATTTTATAATATTATAGATAATAATGTTTATATCTTAACTATTTTATTTAAAATAAATAAAAAAGATTCTGAATTAGAAAAAAAATATTATCAATTTATTGATACTGTAAATCTTTCTTGAAATTTTCCTTTTAAAAGTGCAAATATTTGAGAAATTAAAGAAAGTAAATAAATTTTTTAACATAAAAATAATAAAAAATTAATTTTTATTATATCAGATAAGATTTGGTTTTAAGTTTTTTATTTTTAAAAAAAATTATTAAAATAGACTAGTTCGGGCTACGCGCGAATGTTGATCAATTCGTTTTTAGTATAAGTATAAATAAAATTTTTTGAAATTTATTATATTTAAACCAAATTAATTGATTATTTCATAATAGTGAAATCTAAGTTTACTTTAAATTATTTTTTAAAGAAAAAATTGAAATAAAATTTTTTTAAGTATGTATTTAATTATATTAAAATATCAATTACATTTAAACTAATATTTTCTCTTCCATTCCAAATATTTCTTTCGATTTCAAAAACAAAAGAAAGCATTTTTTGATTTTTTAGTTCGTCATAATATTTTCAAAATCCAAATGCTTTAATATCAATTCAAGATTTATTTATCATAAATTTTAAATGTTTTTGTTCTTTGCCAAGATATTCAATACCAGAAAAAATAAAATCTTTAATTAAAAATAAAGGTTTCGGATTTCATATTCAATATGGTTTAAATTTTTCTATTTGAGATAAAAGTTCAAAATTAATTTGATATAAATTAATTTCTGTATCTACTTCAAGCCATCTTGTTTTATCTATTTTATGAGTTAATTCTATAACTTTATTTTCAATTTTTTCTTTAAAAATAGAAAAATTTGTTTTTAAAATAGTAAAGCCTGCTGCTTGATCATGACCTCAAAATACAATAAATAAATCTTTAAATTCTTCCAAAATTTCAATAATACTTATGTATTCTGGAGCTCGACAGCTTGCTACAAACTTATCTCATTCATCTTTTAAAACTATTGCAATTTTATTAAAAGCCTCACTAAGCCTTCATGCAATTAGGCCAATTATACCATGTTCTATTTCTGTAGAATCATAAAAAACAACATGTCCTTCTCTATTTATTTCTTCCATTGCTTTTTTTAAAAAGTTTTCTGTAGAAATTTTTCTTTTTGTATTAAGATCTTCTATTTCTTCCATTATTTCGTCTAAATTTTGTTCACTTGTTAAAAGTACTTTTAGTGCTTTATATGGACTATCCATTCTTCAGGCTGCGTTTAATTTTGGTCAAATTTTATAGCTAATTAGATCACTATCTAATTCATTGCCATTGTGTCATTCTATTAATTTTTTTAATCAAACTGAATTTGAATCTTTAAGTTGTTTTAATCAAAAATAAGTAATGATTCTATTTTCTCAAGTAAGTGGCATACAATCTGCTACGGTACCAAGCATCGCAAAATCTATATAATTTTTAATTACTTCAATATATTTTTTTCAATCAAATATTTTTTTAGAAATAGCTTGTAGAAGCTTAAAAGCTACTCAGGATCCGGAAAGATTTTTGTTTGGATATTTACTTTTTTCTAATTTTGGATTAATAAGAGCAATAATTCAATCCGGAATAACTGTAGGCACAAAATGATGATCTGTAACAATAACATCCATTCAAAGACTTTTTGCGTAAGAAATAGTATTTATATCTCTAGTACCACAATCAACTGTAATTAATAATTTTGTATTTTTTCAAGCTAGTTCATCCATAAAATAGTTTTTTAATCAGTATCAATCATGTACTCTATGAGGAATCCTATATGAAACTTGTAAACCTATTTCATTAAAAAATTTTGCTAACATTGCCGTAGAACTTACTCAATCAACATCATAATCTCAAAAAATTACTACTCTTTCTTTTTTTTCTCGAGCTTCCAAAATACGATTTACAGATTTATTCATTCAATCAAATAAAAATGGATCAAGTAAATCATAAATATCCGGATTAAAAAATGATTGAACAATATCTGAATCTTGAGAAATTTTCCTATTTTTTAATAATGTATTAGTAATATTTTTTGAATTTGGTTCAAGTATTTTTAATTTAAATCATTTAATTGTGAACATAATATATTATTAAACATCTTTTGAAAATTTCCTTAATTTAATAACTTTATATTATCAACAGGGATTACTTGCAGGCATCAATCTCAAAGTGATTCTATTATTTCTTTTGTTTTGTTATATCTGTGAGGATTTTTTATGTTTTTTATAATTTTATTATATTCATCAATAGGTACTTTATAGTAACCTAGTCAATTTAATTCATCTCAACATCAATTTCATTCTTTTGTTCAATACAAATCATTTTTTGATTCGTTTTCACATATAACTACTTTTATTTTTTTTCTATCTGTTTCTACTAATGTTTTGGTAAAATTATCAGAATAAAATTGTTTTACTTTTCATCAAACTTTTTCTTCATTTTTTTTAAAATAAATTACTCGTTCTTCCCATATCTCATCTAAATCAGATAAAAATTTTTTATTCATAAAATTTTAAATTACTTGTTAAGTATGTATATATTAATCACAATTTTAATTTAATCAAAAATTTTTTGAATTTTAAAAATTTACTCTATAATCAAGAAATTAATAAAATAAACTTTATGAAAATATTAATCATCTCTGCTTTAAGTCAGGAATTAAAAATCATTAAAGATAATATTAAAATTCTTAAAATTAAGGATATTAATGTACAATTTTTATGTACTTGAATGTGAAATTATTCTACAATTTACATCTTAACAAAATATTTAGAAAAAAATGAAGTAGATTTTGTTGTAAATATTTGAATTTGTTGATATAAAAGTAAAAAAAATGATTTTATTCAGATTTGAAGAATTTTTAATTTTACTACAAAAAAGGAGATTTTGGTGCCAATATTTTTTGAATTTTGAAAAATAGTTTCTATTTTATGTTCAGAGACCCCTGTATTTGATAATAAAATTTTAAAAGAAGAAAATTATGTTGATATGGAAAGTTTTTGAGTGGAATTTGTACTTGATAAATTTAAAATTCCTAGAATAATACTCAAAGTTCCTGTAGACAAAATCTGAAAAGAAACAAAAAATTTTGATCATAATAAAGCTTTAAAATTATTAGAAAAAAATATTTCATATAAAAAATTAATTTTAGAAATACAAAAATATTTTGATATATAAAAATTATATTTTTTATAAAAATAATTTTTAAGTTAATTTTTAAGTTAAAGTTTAATTTTTAATATTTTTTTAAAATGTTATTAAATAAAGATAATATTGATTTTAATCAAAATTTAAATGAAATAATTGAAGGCATAGATTGGTTAAATAATATACAAAAAGATAAAGAGCGTCTTTTTGATTTAGCAGTTAAAAAATATATAAAACTTTATGATAATAATATTGATAATGATAATGTTAAAATAGATTTTAATATTGTATATGATAAAATGAAAAATGTTGGTTTTTGAAAATTAACATTAAAAGAAAAAGATTTTTTAAAAAATTTATATAAAATAGCTTATAAAATATTGAATAGATCTTTTTATATTGTTAATTTAAAAATACTTCCTTTTAAAACAAAAACCAAAAAAATTTTATGAAAAAATAATTTCTAAAATTTAATTTATAAAAAATTAATGATAATTTATTTAGAAAAAAAAGCAAAAAAATACAGTCTTGTCTGAAGAATTTTAAAAAAAATTAAAAATTCACAAATTATTGAGATTGATAATTACAAAAATATTTTTGATAAAAATACTTGAATTTTTCCTGCTCAAAAATCAATTATTATAGCAAAATTAAATTGAAATACTATTTTTAAGGCTCCAGAAAATTATTGACCAACAAATGAAAGTTATTTTATAAAAACAAGTTTAAATTGTATTTTTAATTGTAGTTATTGTTATTTAAAATGAATGTTTATAAATAATTTTATAGTAATTTTTGTAAATTATAATGATATAAAAAAACAAATAAAATCAAAAATTTATGATCTTAGAAAATCTTGAATAAAAAATCAAATTTGCTTTTATGTTAGCAATTATTCAGATACTCAAGGACTTGATTATTTAACTGAATTTAATAAAAATTTTATTAATTTTTTTGAAAAATTTGATAATGTAATTTTTGAATCTCGTACTAAGTCAGATAAAATTGAAGACCTTTTAAAGCTTAAAAGTATTCCAAAAAATTTTGAAATTTCCTTTTCTTTAAATCCAGAAGAAATTATAAAAAAATATGAAAAATGAGCCTCTTCTTTAGATATGAGGATAAAATCTATTAATTCTCTTATTAAAAAATGATTTAAGGTTTGACTTAGATTTATACCATTTTTGCCAGTACAAAATTGGGAAAAACTTTATTGTGCTTTTTTTGATAAAATTAAATTTCAGATTGATTTAAACAAAATACATTCAATATCTGTTTGAGGTCTTATGTATCCAGAAAAAGATCTTAATAAGATTGTAAAAAGATCTAAAGATTTTGATTTTGAAAAATATTTTTTAGATAAAGAAGATTGATTTTTAAAATTTGATAAAAAAGAAAGAGAAAAATTTAAAAAAATTTGCATAAAATATTTTAAAAAATTTTCTGTATGCCTAGATTAAACATTTACTTAATGAAAATTGTTTTAAAAAATTTTTAAATTAGAATGTGGATTTTTGGTCAATTTTCTTTAAGTGTAACTTATTTTTATAGATTTTTTAAAATAATCTCATAATATTATTTTTTTCTAAAACAATAACTCATTTTTTTACTAATTCTCAAAAAATTTTGGCTGTTGCTTCTGTGTCTTCTATGGCTCAATGAGCTCACGTAAAATAATCTCAAAATAATTTTAAATGAAGTTCATTTAATTTTGGTGGTTTAAAAGAAAATCATCTTCCTTGAAGTTGACAAAAATCTGTAGAAGATCTCATAGTACAGATTTTTTTAAGTGGTTGATAGTCTCATTTTCTATTAAGCCTAGCAAGTTCTCATCTTATTATTTCTTCATCAAATTCTATATTATGAGCCACAATAACATCTGTAGTATTAATATATTTTAAAATTTTATCAATTACATCTTCTATAAAAGGAGCATTTTCTACATCTTTGTCATAAATTCAATTTATTTGTGAAGAAGAAAATGGTATAGATATACGTGGTTTTATAAAAAAATCTATTCTTTCAATTTCTGTAAAACCTTTTGTTTGAGATATTTCTCAAAGTATTCAGGCAAATTGTATTATATAAGGTTGTTCTTTAATAGTTCATCATCTTACGGGAAATCATGTTGTTTCTGTATCAAAAATAAAGGCTCTCATAATTTTGTTATAATTTTGTAAATTTTATCTTTCATATTATATAAAATATTTTGAATTTACAAGTTTTTAGATATATTATAATTTAGTATATACTAAATAAAATTTGATTTTAAGGTCTTTTCTTTTTTAAAAACCTTTTATAAACTAGACTAGGTCTCGCTGCCGTGAGACCGTCGATCAATTTTCTTCTAGAATATACTAAATAAAATTTGATTTTAAGGCTTTTTAAAAATTTTAAAAGTATGTTATTTTGTGTGAAACATAAGAATTTATTAATTTTCTTTTGTTATATATTTTAAATTTATTATTTATAATGCAAAAAATTTTACTTTATATTTTGCAATTTCTTGCAAAATTAATTATTAAAAAACACAAACCTTTTGTTATTGGTATTACTGGCACTGTGGGTAAAACTACTACAGCTCATTTTGTATATCATTTTTTACATAATTTATATTGAGATAAGGCATATATGTCAGAATTTGATTATAATTGAGAATTTTGATTGCCTCTAACAATATTACAATCAAAATCTGCAAACAAAAATATATTTTTATGGTTTTTGATTTTTTTGAAATGACTTATTTTAATATTTAAAAAAAATTATCCAACATATTTAGTCTTAGAATATTGAGTAGATCACAAAGAAGAAATGGATTTTTTACTTAAAATTGTAAAACCAGATATTTCTATTATTTTAAATATATCTCAAAATCACGTAATGCAATTTCCTAATTTTAATGATTATATTAAAGAAAAATTAAAACTTCCATTAAATTCTAAAAATATTATTTATAATTCTGATGATGAAAATTTAGAAAAAAATTTATCTAATAAAAAAAATATAATTTCATATTGAATCAAAAATAAAAATGCTAAAATTCAGGCATTTAAAATTAAATCAGATTTAGATAATTTAAATTTTATCTTAAAATATTGATCACAAAATTTTAATTTAAAATATAATTTAGCCTGAGATCATCAAGTATATAATATTTTACCTACATTTTGTTTATGAATTTTGTTATGAATTAATATAGATAAAATTATAGAAAATTTAGTAAATATTTATCCACAAAAATGAAGATGAACAATTCTTAAATGAATAAAAAATTCTTTAATTATAGATTGAAGTTATAATTGATGATTTACTTCAATTTCAGCATGAATTAATTATATAAATAAAATATCTTTAGATTATAATAAAATATTATTTCTTTGAGATATGAGAGAATTGTGAAATGAATCTAAAAAAATACATTTAAATCTTGCTTCCTTAATTAAAAAAAGTAAAGCAAATTATGTTATTTTAGTATGATCAGAAATGAATCATTATATTTATAATGATTTACAAAATTCTTTTAAAGATAAAATTTATTCTTTTTTAAGTTCAAAAAAGGCATGATTAAAAATAAGAGAAATAATTTTGCAAAATAGTTTGAAAAGTGTTATTTTTGTAAAATGAAGTCAAAATACTATATTTTTGGAAGAGTGAATAAAAGAATTTTTATTTGATTTAAGAGATCAAGAAAAATTATGTCGTCAATCAAGGCATTGGTTAAACAAAAAGGAAGAATTTTTTAATAATATTATATGTAACTAATAATTAATTTCGTTTTTTTAAAAATCCTTTAAATTATATTAGGCATAGTTATTGTGAGGCTATTAAACTTTTTTTAAGGTATACTCAATAAAATTGTTTGACGGTTTCGCGGTAGCGAAAC
>CAYUQQ010000023.1:0-10386 GCA_964446905.1 uncultured Candidatus Peribacteria bacterium | reverse complement strand
TTTTCTAGAAATCTCTACAGTATGAAAATTATTTTTAAATTCTTCATTTTTAATTTCATCTCTTTTACTTAAAACATCAATAAAAATTTGGTTTAATAATTTATTTATTTCAAAAACAAAATTTTTAAGATTAAAAGAATTAGCATTTTTTAAATTTATAACATTTTCATATTTACATAGTCAATGATCAAACCAATACATTTTTAATTTTACATTACCTTGTTCCCATTCTACAGATAATGCAAATTCTCATCATATTGTTTTTTTTGTACATAAAATACTATAGTTATTAGTATATTCTTTATATGTATCTCTTTCAAGTTTAAATCAAAAAACGCTATTGATTATACTAAATAATGACATTTTTTTATCTATAAAATCTTTTTGAGTATTTTTTAAAAAAATTCAATTACTATCTATATTATTATTTCATTTTATAGAACTATCTTCTTCTTTCTCAATTTCTGATAATCAATTATTATTTAAACCTTTTTCTTTCAATTCTTCATTATTATTATTATTATTATTATCATTTTCATCATCATAAACTTTATGATCATTTTTTTTAAAAATTAATTTATCTTTTCAATCATTATTAATTGAATTAGTTTCAAAATTTTGTTTTTTATCTCAATCAATAACTTCTTCATTTTCATTAGTTTTTTTAGAAGATATCTTATCAGACATATTGACTTTATCATCTATTTCTTCTTCATCTTCCTTTTTTTTATCAAAAATGTTATTTTGTTTTAAGTTTAAAGGAATTTTATTTCATTTATCTTCTTTTTTATTTATATTATTTTTATTTCATAAAATTTCTTCATTTTTTAAATTTATTAATGATTTTTTATTTCTAAGTCTTAATGCTAAACTATTTCATAAAAGTAAAGATCATAATCATCACATAATTCATAATGATATATTTTTTGTTCTATTTAAAAACGTATCTTTATTTTCTATAGTATTTATTAAATTACTTGTTTTATCTGTTTCAGCAATAGTAATTATTTTGTTTCAAATTAATGGATTATTTTCATAAGATTTAATTAAAATTTTTTCTATTTTATCTTGAGTTAATTTTTTGGCTATATCATCAAAATTTTGTCATTCTTTCAAATATCATAAATCTTTTGATGCTTTTATAATATCTGAATCTGGTTTTCTAATTTGTTGTGCAATTGAAGAATTAAATTGTTTTAATTTTTCTGATTCATTTAATCAAATACCATTTTTTAATCATTCTATTCTTCTTACACTTTGTTCTATTGTTACATATCGTTGATTTGGATGATCATTTTTTATATCATTAAAAACATCTTTTATTAAATTTGAATTTACTGATTTATTTATATTTAAATTATTTGAAGACAATATATTTCATACTTTATTTTGAGTAGAACTAATAATTTCTTTTGCTCATGGAGCACTTGCTACTTCCAAAATTCTTGATCATCAAAAAACTCAAAGTCAAACTCAAGCAATAGTAGATAATATAGTTTTTTTTCTATCTTTAGATTCTATTTTTTTTCTTGTTTGTTCAATTTTATTAATAATTTCTTCTTTTGAATTATTTTCAATATCTTTTAATGTTTGTTTAATTAATAATTCTAAATCTTTTTTATTATCTACATTTTTTGCTTTTGTTAATAATTTTTCCAAAGGATCTTTGGTTACTTTTTCATTTATAATATCAAATACTGCATCTGCAGCTATAAATCATCATACAGAACTTACAGCGGCACGAGTTGCTATCAAAATTCAGGCTACTGCCAATGCTCATGAGGCAGTAGCAATTATTGTACCTCAAACTAATGCCGCTCAAGTAACAAGTCTTGCATATTTATATTCATTCCATTTATTTTTAAATTTATTAAAATTTTTAGAAAATCATTTCTTTTGATTTTCTTTTTGAATAATTTTATCAATATAAGAACTAATTAAATTATTCTTTTCTTCTTGATTAAATTTTTCCATAAATTATTAATTAAATTTTAAAATCTAAAATAATATACTCATATATATAAAGAAAAAAACTGAAAAATTTAAGAAAAAATTTAAATTTATCTAATATGCGCTCTACACAACAAAAAAGCTCTATAAATTTATAGAGCTTTTGTTTTGTATTTAAATAATCTAAAAAGATATTTAAATATCAAATATTTTACTTTTATTTTTGTTTTTAATAATCTCTTTGTTTATCTTCAATTTTTTGTATTGTATTGCCAATATTTGGATTTGTTTTTTTTAATTCTCGTACTTCTTGAGAATTGCTAGACATTAAATTGCCACCTTTTGTAACATAAACACTTGCATTCCCTTGGGTAAAAGGTAGTAATGTCGATTCAATTGACTCTTTATTTGGAGTATTACGGTTATTGGGACCACTAAATTTACGCCTAAGATCATCTATTGTAAGAGCTTCCATTTTTTTACACCTCCTTTAATTTTGTTTAAGCTTCAGGTAAAATCCATTTTCCACCAAAAGCTTTTTTGTATTCATAAGCATGTAGCCAAAGGCAAACAAGATTGATTATTGTTACTACAGAATAGTTTGTTTTCCATCCTTCCCCTATAGTATCATCCGGTTTGATAATACACAATTTTACTCCATCCTTATATCTACCATAATTATGAAAATCATGTGATCCTTTATTACAACAAAAATCAACAACATCCTTGTCTGTAATAACAGGCTCAGGAGGACTATAAGGATAATTTGAAGGATAGTATATCTTTACAAGATAAACATTTTTGCTATTTGTAATAAGTGGACCTTCTGCATAAAGAATATCATCTATTGTTTTAAGTTTAAATAACGGAAAAAAAATATTTAATTGTTCACATTCATATATTAATCTTTTTCCCCATTTATTTGGATCCTGTTTAATCCAATTAATATTCATTTTTTACTCCTTTCTTTTATGTTAAATCCAATGGAACTCTACCATCTGTATTTGAAGAAACAAATGTACTATCTTTTCTTGCCCCATTACTATCAATTATTGTATTATGTCTATGATGCACTTCAATATTTCTATTATTTTGATTTAATTGATTATTTTGAGTAGTTCTAGGAACCATTCTTACAGGAATCGTATTTCTTGAATTTATATTATTATTTGAATTATTTGTTCTATTCTGATTTAATTGACGTTGATTTGTTCTATTGTTTCTATTATTGGTATTTCTTGATGTTGAATTATTTAAATATTGAATAAAATGATACAAAAAAAATAAAAATATACTCAAATATATAAATTTAGTAAATAAACTATTTTTCTTTTTTTCACTTTTTTTTGTTTGTTTTTTTATATCATTTTGCAAAGGGTGTCTATGAATTTCATATCTTTTTTCCTGATTTAAATTATCAATTTGTTTATTAATTATAATTAATTGATCATTAATATATTCAAGTTGTTTTATATCTTCTTCACTTGGATCATCAGTTTTATTTATGTTTTCATAAATTATCTCTGCATTTTTTTTATATAAATTTTTTATGTCTTCTAATTCATTTATTGAATAAGCTATTACCTTAAATGCAAATAATAAATTTAAAAAAATAAAAGCAACTAGAAGAACATATATATAAAATTTTTTTTTCATTTTATGCCTCCTAGTCAAATAAATATTAAAAAATATAAATTAAATTTAACTATAATTTTTTTATTAAAAATTATTTAGATCTAATAGAATTTATTAAATCTTTGGCTTTTTTAATTTTTAAATTTCTTTTTTCTTCTAATTCTTTTATTTCTTCTATTTTTTTTATTTTTTCTTTTTCTTTTTCTAATTTTTCTTCTAATTCTTTTATTTTTTCTTTTAGTTGTTTATTTTCTTTTAATTGTTCTTGATTTAAATTAAACTTATTTTCATAATAATTAGAACTATTATAATTATTTTTTTTATTATAATTTGAAGAAGAGCATCCTAAAATGCAAAATAAAATAAATATAGTAATTGTTATCTTCATTTGTGGTCTCCTTTTATTTAAGAAATTAAAGAAAAATTTAAATTTTAAATGATTTTGTATAATATATAACCTTTTTAAAAAAATATATAATATTTGTTCTATAATTTCTTAAACTTTTAATTATGTTAAAGAGCAAAATTGATTTTTGTGATGAAATAATATTTTTTTTAAAAAAGAAAAAAACTGAAAAATTGAAGAAAAATAATAAAATTAAATTTTTTAAATTAAAAAAATTTAATAATAAAATCTTAATTTTAGTAATTAAACTGGCCAAAATAATATAAAAATTATTTTATAATAAATTATTAAATAATATTAAAGTTTACTGTCAATTATTTTAATATTTATTTTTTTGCATAAATATCATAATTATGGTATACTATTTTTGATTTAAAATATATTATTTTTTAATATAATTATATGCTTTCAAGAAAAACAAAAAACAAAGAAGAATTCAAAAATATGGAAACTATAAACGATGTTTGAGATATTATTAATTTTACAAATGAACTTATAATATTGGCTGTTAATTCATGAGTATCGGACATACATATAGAACCTTTAAAAGATTTTATAAGTATTAGATTTAGAGAAGATTGAGATTTTGTATATGTATTAAAAATATCTCATGATGAATATGCTAAATTTTTATCACGCATAAAAATAATGTCAAACCTTAGAATTGATGAAAAACATAAACCTCAAGATTGAAAAATAGGTTTTAAAATAGAAAAAACTTGAGAAATGATTGATTTACGTATAAGTATATTACCAATAATAGACTGAGAAAAAATAGTTATGCGTATTTTAAGGCAAGATCCTTCTATTTTAAATATAGATAAACTTGAGTTTTTGCCTTTAAATTTATCAAAAATTAAAAATGCATTAAAATCTCAATATTGATTAATTCTTGTAACTTGACCTACTGGTAGTGGTAAATCTACTACATTATTTAGTATTTTAAATTATTTTAACCCATTAGATTATAATATTTCTACTCTTGAAGATCCTGTAGAATATAATATTCCTTACATAAATCAAACTCAAATAAGACCAGATATATGATTTGACTTTGCTAGCTGACTTAGATCACTAGTAAGACAAGATCCAAATATTATAATGGTATGAGAAATAAGAGACAAAGAAACAGCAATGTTAGCAATAGAAGCAGCTTTAACATGACATTTGGTACTCTCTACTATACACACAAATTCAGCATCTGCAACAATACAGCGTCTTATGAATATGTGAATAGAACCATTTTTAATAGCGTCTGCACTAAAATTGGTAATATCTCAAAGGCTTATAAAAAAAATATGTCAATCTT
Organism: uncultured Candidatus Peribacteria bacterium; assembly: GCA_964446905.1. Lineage (GTDB taxonomy): Bacteria > Patescibacteriota > Gracilibacteria > BD1-5 > UBA2023 > CAYRGR01. The sequence goes on along the minus strand of CAYUQQ010000023.1, from coordinate 5,086 downwards.
GTAAACAAAAATATAAAATTAAAGAAGTGGCTTTGGAAAATAAAATAGATTGATATCTAAAATCAATGAATATATCAGAAAAAGCAATTGATCTTGATTTTTATAATCCAGTATGATGTGATAAGTGTAATAACTCATGATGTTTATGAAGAATATGAGTTCATGAAGTTTTGGTAATGCAAGAAGAATTAGATTCATTAATTTTAAATAAATCTTCTGTTAACGAAATAGAAGATAAGGCAGAAAAATTATGAATGATAACAATAATGCAAGACTGAATTTTAAAGGCAGCTACTGGCAAAACAACAATAGAAGAGGTATTAAAACTAATTTAGTAATTTAAAAAAAACAAAAACTAATTTTAAATAAAATGATTTTAGAAAAAATAAAAAAGTTTTTTTTTAATAAAAAAAAACTTCAAAAAGAATTCATAAAATGATTTAATACAGCTTATTGATTAATTAAAATTCATGAGAAAGCTCAAGATTATAAAACATGTATTTTGGCAATAAAAGAATTATATTTAAAATATAAAGTTTGAATAAATTATTATGAACAATGAATAAAAAAATTATATGCATTAGAAAATTCAAATATTATAGAAATTTCATCTAAAGCAAAAGAAAAAATAGAAACTTTACAAGAAATTTTAAATATATTAAATCAAAAACTAAATATTTTAGATAAAAAATTAAAATCAATTGAAATTATTAAAAATAAATTAGAAGAAAAAAATAGAATAGAGATTGAAGAATGAATTATAAAAAAACAAATACAAGAAATTGAATGACAACTTAAAAACAAAAATTATATTACAGCTTTAACTCAAGCTAAAAAATTAGCATTTGACTATCAATATAGAAAAGATACTTTAAAAATCCTTACAAAAACACAAAAACTTTACGATAAAGAAAAAATAATAAAAGATAAAGAATTACAAAAACAATACAAAGTAAATAAAGCCTTGCATGAATTATGAATAGTAATTGAAGAAAAAAAAGATTTAGAAGAAAAAAATATTTTAAAAAAAATTAACACTTTTTTTAAAAATATTCTTATTAAAAATAAAGAAAAATTAGCTTTTATAAAACGAATTAAAACATTATCCAAATTTGAAAAATTATTAAAAATTTCATGAAATATAGAAAATATATCTTGATTAAAAATAGATAAAGAAGAAATGTTTTCTGTTATAAATAAATGACTTACAAAAGATATAGAAGATTTTAAAATATATTGATTTGATACATATGGTAAAATTATTTGAAAAGACAAAATAATATGAGACAATTTTTGATATTATAAAACAAATAATAAAGTTATTTTTTATTTTTGAGATGCTACTTGACATTGAATAAAAGCATGATTTACAATTGCTATACTTTCTAAATTATTTTTTGAATATACAAAAGAAAATTTAGATTTTAAAGAACTTTTTTTTAAAATCAACAACTGATTAAAAGAAAAAATTAAATGAAAAGAATTTATAACATGAATTTTTTTTGAATGGGATTATGTAAATAATTTATTAAAAATAATCTGAGCAGGACATTTGCCTATGTTTTTATACAAAAAAAATACTTGAGTTTTAGAAAAAATAATTGTTTGATGATTGGCTTTGTGAGTAAGGACAATTAATAACATTGCTTCTATTAAAATTAAAGAATTGCAATTAGAAAATAATGATACCTTAGTTTGATATACAGATTGAATAATAGAAGTAAAAAATATTAATTGAAATATGTTTTGAATGAATTTGCTTGAAAAAAGTATATTAAAATATTGTAAAAACTTAACAAATCCTGAAAAAATATATGAAAATATTTTAAATGATGTTAATGAATTTAAATGAGTTATACCATTTAATGATGATGTTTCTGTATTTATATTTAATAGAAATTTAAATAAAGATATTATTAAAACCAAAAAAGAATTTGAAAATATTTTAAAAGAGCATAATTCTACAACAACAATTAAAAATGTTATAAATAATAAAACAAGAGAAGAGCTTATCAAAGAAATCAAAAAAGAAAGATATGATAGAGATTTAAAAATTAAATTAAGTAGATTAGATAAATTATATAAAATATGAGAATTTATTAAACTAAAACAAGAAATTATTATGTATTATAAAGAATGATTTGTGCATGATAAAATGAGGTTATATTTAGAAAAAATTCTTGAAAAAGAAAATTTAATTATAGCTAAAAAATTAGAAGAAAAATTAGAAAAAAAATATAGTACTTTATTGGATTTATTTAAAAAATGAGAGTATGAATTAGTTATAAAAGAATGTTTGGATGTTATATTTAAAAATTGAAAAATTTAATTTTAAATTTATGTTTTCTAGTAAAATAAAATTTATAGATAAAAATTGAAACTTTGATAATTCAAAATTTTTGAATCTTTTAACCGAATCTAGAAATGCTTTAATAAAATGAAAAAAGCCAAGTTCATTAATAAATAAAAATGGAAAAAAAATTATTTTATGATGAATTTGAGATAAAGATATTTGGCAATTTATAAACAAATTATGAAATTTTTTAAATAGTTGAGTAGATTTAAAAACAGCTTTTTCTATAATTGTAAAACAAATACAAAATCCTAAATTAAAACAAATAGTAAATGAAATAAAATTAAATTTGGATCACTGATTATCTATATCTGAAACTCTAAGACAATATTCTAAATATTTTGATACCTTAATAATATCATTAATAGAAGTATGAGAAAAAACATGAAATTTACCAAGAGTAATAACAGAGCTTGATAAAAAATTATTAGAATCTATAGAATTAAAATCAAAAATTAAATGAGCCCTTATTTATCCTATAATACTTATTTTTATAACAATATCCATGGTAATATTTATGTTAACATTTATTTTACCAAAAATTACAGAATCTTTTACAAAAACTCAAGTAGAAATACCTGGTATAACTCAATTTTTAATAAATATATCCAATTTTATAACATGACATTATATAATATTGATAATGATATTAATATTTCTTACAATATTTTTTTTAATTTTTAGAACTACTTATTTATGAAAAGTAATAAATTGATATATAGCACTTAGATTACCTATATTTTGAAACATAATAAGACAAGAGCAAATTATTTTATTTATAAATTCTTTTAGCCTGCTTTTATGATCATGAGTTTTAATGATAGAAGCATTAGAAACAATTTCAAATGTATTAACAAATATACATTTTAAAAAAGATGTTATTAGAATAAAAAATGAAGTTGAAACATGAGTTAAGCTTAGTAATGCAATGTGATTAACTGTAAATAACAAAGAAGTTATTTTTTCTAATCAATATTTTCCTGAAGAATTAGTCCACATGATAAGCGTATGAGAGGAAACTGGTACAATATCAAAAAATATAGAAAAAGTTTGAATAAATTATTCTAAAGAATTAAAAAGATATATATCCAACCTTATGACATTATTAGAACCTTTTATTATAGTATTTGTTTGAGTTATAATTTGATTTATAGTAGTAGCAATGATGCTTCCATTTTTCAATCTTGCAAAAGTTGCTAAAAAATTTTAATTTGTTTTTAATGTTTATTTATGATAATATATTTTATATTTTTAATTTAATTTTATGACAGAAAATATTATTAAAGATTATCCTATAAAAGAACAATTATTATGAGTAATCATAGATAATAAATGATCTGATTTTTATTATACAGTATGAACATATCCTGCTATTAAAATATCTTGAGAAATAATAAAAATAAATGAATGAGTAGAAAAAATTACTCCTAAAGATGCTGAAAATTTTGCAAAATCACTAATTACTCAAGATCAATTTGAAAAATTAATGCAAACTAAAAACTTAGATTTTTCATTTTTATTTAGATGATTTAGATTTCGTTGAAATATTTCTTTCCAAATGTGATTTTTTATGACAGTACTTAGACTTTTGTCAGATAAAATACCCACTATTTGAGATTTAAATTTACCATTAATATTTAGTGATATTATAAAATTATGACAATGACTTATTTTGGTAACTTGACCTACTTGAAGTGGTAAATCTACTACATTAGCTGCAATGATAAATGAAATAAATACAAATTATTCAAAACATATTATTACTATTGAAGATCCTATAGAATATATTCATGAACATAAATCCTCAATTATAGAACAAAAAGAAATTTGAAGAGATGTACCTGATTATAATACTGCTTTAATATGAGCAATGAGACAAAATCCTCAAGTTATTTTATTTTGAGAAATGAGAAATACAAAAGAAATAGAAGCAGCTTTAACTTTAGCAGAAACATGACATCTAGTATTTTCAACACTACATACAAGAAGTGCTTATCATACAGTATCTCGTATAATAGATTCTTTTCCTGCTGGTCAACAAAATCAGGTACGTTTACAATTAGCAGACTCTCTTGCGTGAGTGTTTTCTCAAAGATTAATAAAAAAAATGGATTGAAGTTGAGTTAAAATGGTTAAAGAAATTTTAATAAAAAATACTGCGGTCTCAAATCTTATACGCGAAAATGAGCTTCATCAATTACCTTCTATAATGCAAATTTCGGGAAGAGAATGAATGCAAGTATTAGAACAAGATTTGTTACAATATATTAATGAATGAGAAATAACATTAGAAGAATGATTGGCTTATGCTAATAATATAAAATTTATAAAAGAAAATGTAAGAATATAGGAAATTAAAGAATTTTTTATATATTTATATATAATAGAATTTATTTGTTCAGGGTAGTATGGATCCTGGTCCTTATATAATCGGGACACAATGATGGTTTGTGAAGTTTTTGGTTTTTAGTATTTTATTCATAGAAACTTAAATTTAAATATTATTTATAACAAACCCAGTTGCAGCTATATATACGATAAGAAGAATATCATTACTGAGCTTGAAATTCACTTCAATAAAGCAATGACCATCATGAAGGACATTGTTTTCAATATAAAGAACAAGTGGAATCTACGCTCATAATAGGAACACTAACGATAATATATGCTGTAGAGCTACTTGTTGGTAATGTATCAATCTTTGTACGAATAGCATGAAGTGAATCATTCGAA
>CAYUQQ010000022.1:0-10785 GCA_964446905.1 uncultured Candidatus Peribacteria bacterium | reverse complement strand
TTTTATAATATCAATGTTTTTTTTTGCTAATACTAGTTATTGAATTTGGTATTGAACAACAAGTATATTTTATCATTGATGAGCAACTCCTTGTCAAACAGATTGAGATGCATGAGATCCTATTTGTGTTCAAATTTGAGGTAACCCAGCAGTTTGAACTTCAAATGCAGCATGTAATTGATCTATATCAGTTGCGCCATCATGATATATGACTTGTTTAAAATGGGATTGAACACCTCCAAATTGAACAGTTACATATGATCCATCTTGATGGACTAATTGAAATGTTACAGTTACTGTAACCTGTACAGATACTTGATGAAGCTGATGTGACCAAAATACTTATACAAAACCTGTTTCTTCAAATGGATGAGGAATAATACAAATTTCAGACAATGCTTGAAACACAAAAGATATTTCTTATAATGTAACAAATATTGATAAAGAAGGTCCAACATTAACAAATGTAAAATATGATATGTCAAAACTAACTTCAGATAAAGAATTAAAAATAACAGTTACATGTGATGATGGTGCATGAATTTGATGTAATAATATTACATCAATCGCTAATCCTATTATTAATTGGCATAAAGAAAATGAAAATACTTATACTTATACATGTACAAATATAGATTTAAACAATAAACAAACTGTAGGTAGTAGTAGTACTTGTGCATGATTATTCTATTTTACAGATCTATTATGAAACAGAGGATCAGATAGTGTATATGATATAAATTGAGTAGTATTACATCCTACTGATTGATCATTATCTGCCGTAACTGCATGAAAATTAAAAGTAACATGAGCAATTCAAACAAAAAATAATAATATTTCTAGTACTAATATAAAAGATTCTGCTCTTACAGCATGAACTGAAATAATAGATAATTTTTCTGCAATAAATTGAAATACTACAAAATTACAAATGCAAAAAAATATAGCTATTTTACTTGCAGGTGTAGATAGAAAAAAAGAAACATCATGAAGTAATATTACAATAAATAATTTTTCAAACATATCATCATTTAAAAATTTAACTATTTGATCTAAAAATGTTTATTATTTTAAAGATAGAAATGTAATTATAAATTGTAGTAGTAGTAGTGATGGTTATTGTAAAATAGACAAAAATATAACATTGATTATAGAAAGATGAAATTTATACATAGATTCTGATATGCAATATTCTTGAAATTGAATTCTTTGAATAATTTTAATATGAAATAATGAAAAACTTGATTGAAGCGTATCTCAAGTATATATAAATGAAAACATTACAAATTGAGCTTGAATAATTTATACAGACTGAAGCATACAAAGTAGTTATAAAGATTGATCAAGTTATAAAAATATTTATGATTCATTAAATATTAATAATAGATGATTAAATCAATTATATTGGAAATGATCTTTTATAAGTCAAAATACTGTATGATGAAGTCTGGATGATGCTTATAAAAAGTGTCCTTATTGAACTAATGAATATAATAACAAATGCACTAGTCTTATATGAGCAAGAAAATATGATTTATTATTTTTTAGAAGATATACTTTGATATATTATAATCTTTATTCTTGGCTTACTGATGATACTAATATTAGTAGTCCTTTTAATAATATTGATAAGAAGGTTCCATTATGAATAAATGACACAACTAGTCCAAAAATAACCTGATGAAGAACTTGTCAAAAAAATTGATCTAATATGACATTATTATCTTGAACAACTTGATTATATCAAAGTTCAAATATTACAAATGCATTTATACTTGATTATGATGATAATATAAAAACAAATCCTCCTGCTTGATTTGCTTTAATAAGATAATATTAAAGATAAATATGAAAATTTTTTCTCAAAAGTTTATACAAAGCTATTAAAATTTCTTATCAAAAGAGAGAATATAAAAAATTTCATTTACACATTTTATTTTATACTCCCAAATTTTCATAATCCTTTAAATATTATTTTTTAAAATATTCATCTAAACTATCAATTTCTTTTATATAATTTTTTTCAAAAAATAAAAACCTATTCCAAGAAATTTGTGATAAAAAATAAAAATCATGGCTTACAGTAATTACTAATCCTTTAAATTCTTGTAAATTTTCTTCTAACTTTTTGACTGCTTCTATGTCTAGATAATTTGTTGGTTCATCTAATAAAAGTGTATTATATTTTTTTATATCAAAAATAAGTAAAACTAATCTTGTTTTTTGACCTGGACTAAGTAAAGATGTTTTTAATAATCATTCTTTAATATTAAATTGAAATTTAGTTAAAATTCTATTAATTTCTGTTTCACTATTTCAAATTATTCAAGCAATAATATCTTTTGCACTTTTATTTTTATCCAACGATAAATATTCTTTTGTAAAATTTCAAATAGTTAAACTTAGAGGAATTATTATTTTTCAAGAATTTGGAATTAATTCTCAAGTGATAAGTTTTAAAAATGTAGATTTACCACTTCAATTATTTCAAAGAATTACTACTTTATCATTTTTACTAATCTCAAAATTGTCTATATTTACTACATTTTCTGAATTTTTATATCCAAATTTTAATTTCTCAAATTTGATTGAAGAATTTGGCATAGAATTTAAATCAAGATTGAATTTCATTTTCTTTTTTATTTCTGGTTTTTCGTTTATATCTATTTGTTGCATTTTTGAATATAATGCTTTAATTTTTTTTCATGTACTATTTTGAGATGACTGCTCATGAGCAAACTTGATTCATTTATCATTATCGGGTAGTTTTTTAACATTAGACATTCATCTATTGGTCCATTCTTTTGCTTTTTGTATAAGTTTTTTTGCTTTATTTATTTCTTCTAATTTTTTTTCATATTCCAATAAACTATGTTTTTCATTAAGCAATTTTTGATCTTCATAAAAAGAATAATTTCCAGAATATTTGATAATTTTGTGAAATTTGGAATCTATTTCTAGAATACAATTTGTAACACTATCCAAAAAATATCTATCATGAGATATAATTAAGGCCATAATCTTATTTTTATTTAAATAATCTATAAGCCATTTTATACTCAAATAATCAAGATGGTTTGTTGGTTCATCAAGTAAAAGTAAATCTTTTCAAGATAGAAGGGAACAGATAAGTAATACTTTTGATTTTTCTCAAGAACTTAAATTATTTATGATAAAATTTGAGTTAAACTTTTGTCACATTATTCAAATTATCATTAAATTTATTTTTTCTTCAAAATTATACCCATCAAGTTTTTCAAATTTATTTAGTAAATCTCAATATTTATGTAAATTTATTTTATCTTGCAGATTTTTTTCAAGAGTTCTCATTTCTGTTTCTATAATTCAAATTATTGTTTGGCTTTTAATATATTCTCAAATTGTAATATTTCACTCAATACTCATCTCTTGTTTCATGTATCATATTTGAATATTTTGGTTGTGAAAAATTATTTTTCAGCTATCTAGACTTTCCTGTTGTAAAATCAATCTTAAAAAAGTAGTTTTACCACTTCAATTATCTCCAACTAAACCATATTTGTTATTTGGATTTAAAATAATAGAAACATCTTTAAATATTTCTTTTTGATTATAAGACTTTGATAAATTTATAATTTCTATCATATTATTACTTTAATAAAATATAAAAACAGCTTTTTTTATTAAAGTCAAAAAATAGCAAAAAACTATTTAATATTTTTCATGATAGAAATTTAAATAATAAAATTAATTCTTTTTATTTTGAATATTATATTTAAAATATATAAAAGTAAAATTTAAAATTTGATAATTTAGCATTTTTTATTATTCTAATTAAAATAGATTTTATAATTTTTTAATTAAATTATGTTTTTTTCACCGTTACAATTTATAATTATTATAGCTTGATTTGTATTTTTTATTTTTGCTATTGATGCATTTCAAAGAAAAAAATTTAATATATTACATTTTTTGATATTTTTTTGATGATCTATAATTATTTTAATTTTTACTTTAAATGTAGATTTGTTAAATAGATTTGGTTCTTTTTTTTGATTAAATAGATGAGCAGATTTGTTAGTATATATTTCTATAATATGATTAGCTTATTTTTATTTTGAAATATTAAATAAAATCACAAGACAATCTTATAAATTATCAAAAATGATATCAGAGCAGGCAATACAACAATGATTATCAGATTGAATTATCAAAAATTTAATACAAATTAAGTGAGAAAAAAGTGAATATTTATTTTTAATTAGAGCTTATAATGAATCTAAAACTATAAATAAAGTTATTGATGAAATATTTAAAAAATGATTTTCGAATATTATTATTATAAATGATTGATCTATTGATGATACTTTAAATATTTTATTATCAAAAAAAGATGAATTTAAAAATAAAAATATTTGTATTTTGTCTCATCTAGTTAATAGATGAGGTTGAGCTGCAAACAAGACATGATTTGAGTTTTTAAAAAGATATTGAAATAATTTTAAAAATATAAAATGGGTTATTACTTTTGATGCAGATTGACAAATGGATATTAACGATACAGATATTTTTATAAAAAATATAAATAAATGAAATTATGATGTTTTATTATGATCTAGATTTATTATTTGATGAAATGCAAAAAATATTCCTTTATTGCGTAAGATTATATTATTTTGATCAAAAATAATTACTTATTGTTTTAATTGAATTTGGCTTACAGATCCTCACAATTGATTTAGATTTATTAAATTATCTTTATTTCAAGATATTAAAATATTTTCTGATAATATGACTTATGCATCAGAACTTTTGGATGAAATTAAAAGATTAAAATTAAAATATTTGGAAATTCCAGTTAATATTTTATATACAGATTACACCATAAGTAAATGACAAAAAAATTCTAATGCAATAAAAATATTTTTGGAAATAATTTATAAAAAATTCTTTTTTAAGTAAAAAATAAAAAATTATTTTTTGAAAATTAAATTTAGACTAGATTTAGCTATGGCAAAACGCACTACAAAATCGTCAAATAATTTTCATTGAGTATATATTAAATTTTACTTTAAATAAGCCAAAAAACTATCAAAACTTAAAATTTTGCGTTTTACGAGGTTTTTATAGTTTTTACTATATAAACTTCGTTAAATTAATTTTTTTATACAACTATTTTTAAAATTAGAACTATAAATATACTAATTATAAGTTTTAAAATAATTATTAAAAAAAATATTTTGTAATTTTAAAATTTAATAAAAAAATTTAGATTTAATAATTATTAAAAAAATTAATGCTTATAATAAATCTTAAATTTAAATAAAAAATTCGATTTTTAAAAATTATAAATAAAATTATATTTAGAAGTTCACATAACTTACATTATGTGAAGTATATGAAGTATTTAGATAGCATGCCCCCTTCAATAAGCCAATACACAATATTTTATAATTTACAGTTTAATATCTTCTTTGCTCTTGTATAATAATTTTTACCATTAGCTATATAATTTTCTTCCCTTTGAACTATATAATTAAAATAAATTTATTAATAAAACTTCTCTCATCAGTTCCTAAAACTGTAATCACCAAAAATGAATTCAAATATTGAAAAATTTATTTGATAATTTGAGATAATATTCTTCTTTTCATTTTCATCTTGTAATTATCATTTTTTGTTTATACTTATAATAGATTTCTTAAAGGAATAAGCCTCTGTTTATATAAATTACAAGATCTAATCTAATTTAAAAAAAAATTAGAAAAACAAAATTTACCTTATTAACTTATTTTTATTATTTTAAATTTATGAAACTTTTAAAATCTATTGAACAATTTATTATATGGTTAAAAATTTCTCGTAATGCTAGTCCAAAAACTATTGAACAATATGAATTTCATCTTTTTAAATTTTTATGTTATTTAAATCCAGAAATTTCTAAAAAAATTAATCATAAACTTATTTATTTACAAAGTCCAACCGATATAACTAAAATTAAGCAAAAAAATAATGACAAAATATTATTAGAAAAATTAATAACTTTTGATTTAAAGTATATTAATATAGAAATTATAAATGATTTTAGATTTTATTTAAGTCAACAAAATTTGGATATTAAGACTGTAAATGCTTATATGATAACATTTAGAACGTTTTTTAAATATATTAAAAAATTTTGAATTAAAGAAACTATTGATCCAATTTTAATAGATTTAATTAAACAGGAAGATAGAAAAGTTGAATTTTTAAATAAAGATGAAATTAAATTATTATTTGAAATGCCAGATATTAATACAATTCAATGAATAAGAGATCTTGCAATTATGGAATGTATTTATTCTACAGGATTACGTATTTCTGAACTTACTACATTAAATATTCGTGATGTAAATTTAGAAAAACAAGAATTTGCTATTCGTTGAAAATGATGAAAAATTCGAGTTGTTTATCTTACAAATGAAGCAAAAAATAAAATTAAGGATTATTTATTGGCAAGAAATGATGTCTTCCCTCCTTTATTTATTAATCATCACACAAAAGAAATAAATATAAATAATAGTGAAAAATTGAGATTATCTAGATTTTATATTACAAATATAATTAAAAATTATGCTTTAAAAGCTTGAATTTTAAAAGATGTTTCAGCTCATACTTTACGCCATTCTTTTGCGACTACATTATTAGAAAATTGAGCTGATATTAGAGCTATTCAAGAACTTTTGGGTCATAAAAATATTACTACAACTCAAGTTTATACTCATGTTACAAATCCTCAATTAAAAGAAATTCACAAAAAATTTCATAAATAATTTAATCTTAGTCTCATTCTAATATAATAAAATCTGTAAAATCCCAAACAGGAATTCATAAAAATGATCATATTTTTTCTGCATTTTTTAAAGTTTGTCACAAATGCATTTGATTAAAAATATTTATTCTTTTTAAATTATTAAATATTAGATTACATTCTATATAACTATTATGGGTTCAAATATTTTTTTTATGTAATAATTGAATAGCATATATATCTTTTAATAAAATATTATCAGATATTTTATTGGATCAAAAATTATTTAAATTGTTCTGATATGTATTTAAATCAAAATTATTTTTATACATATCTAAATCATTTTTATATTTTCATTTATAAAAAAAACCTACATTTTTATCAAAAATTAAAGGTCTTGAATCATATAAATATTTAATTACTCAAATAAAACCTATAAATAAAGATAAAAATGCAAAATCAAAAGTAAATTTTCATTCAAATATATTATTTGCTATAGAATATAATCACATTAATCAAATAAAAATAAGAGTTAAGTCTATAACTAAATAAATTCAATCTAAAGTAAAAATTAATTTTCATTCATCATTTGTTTTAAAATTATATTTGCATGAAAAAAAATTTGATTTATTTATCAAAGGTAACCAGGAAATTTGTTGAGCAATAGAATCATTAAATTTTGCAGATATTTTAGACATTTCAAATTCTTCTAATTTTTTATATTTTGTTGTATTAAAAAACCAAAGATTCATTATTTTTTCATAAATATCAAACAATTTTTTTATATAAATATCAAACATAGAAATTTTATTATATATTAAAAGTTACAAAAAATTTTAAGTTGTTTTATGGTTTATTTATAAAATTATACATTGAATATTAAGTATTATTTTTTTACTTATTTTATTATTATATAATGAAATCTTTATTGTCAATTTTATCTAAATTATCTTATTTTATAGTAAATTTAATTTGTAAAAAATAAATAACAAATATAATGCTGCTCAAGTTATTTTTTTTAAAAATTAAAAAATATGAAAAAAATTATTATTTTAGCAGCATGAAAATGAAAAAGAATGTGAGCTGAGCTTCCTAAGGTCTTAGTTTCTGTAAAATGATTACCAATGATTAATTATCTTATAAATTCAATTATTAAATCAAAAGTTGATCTTAATCCTATTATTGTAGTTTCTCCTGATAATATAAATATTATAAAAAAATATATTACATATGATAAATGTTTATTTACTGAGCAAGATAAACAACTTGGCACATGACATGCTTTATCTTGTGCTAAAAATTTAATTGAAAATAATATTTCTTATATAATTTGTCTTTATTGAGATCATCCTTTTATAAAATCAGATACTATTAAAAAAATAGCAGAAAATCAAACTTGAATTATTACTATAATAACAACAAGTGTTACAAATTTTGAAGATTGGCAAAAAAATTTTTATCATTGGTGAAGGATTGTAAGAAAAAATTGAAAAATAGAAAAAATTGTAGAATATAAAGATGCAAATGATGAAGAAAAAAATATTAAAGAAGTTAATCCTGCAATTTATTGTTTTGAGACAAAATGGCTTTGGGAAAATATAGATAAACTCCAAAATAATAATGCTCAAAAAGAGTATTATCTTACTGATTTAATTAAAGTTGGTTTTGACCAAAATATTGAAATTAATTCTTTTCAAATAGATCCAAAAGAAGCAATGTGAATAAATAGCAAAGAAGAATTAGAAATAGCCGAAAGTATTATTTAAAACAAAATTTAAAATTTTACATTAATTATTTCTATAAAATATAGAGGAAAAAGGTTTTTGTAAAAAAACTATCAATTCCCTCTCTATGTTTTGGTGATAAGTGAAAATAAAGAAAAAGAGATAGAAAATTTATTCCAAAATAAAGTTTGAACTTTTAGAAAATATAAAGAAAGAGTTAAAAACAAAATAAAGGAATATGGCTATATTTTTGACACTATACAACTCAAAAAAGTTACTCAAATTTTTTATAACAATTCCTTTATATTAAATTTACCAGAAAAGCCAATTTAAAAAAAGGTAATAAGTAAAACCATTATAAAATTTAATAATATAAATATTGGGATAAAGTTATTTTTTAATAATTTTATCGCAATTTATCCACAAAAAAGCATCCAAATGTAAAGATGGGATATTAATTTTTTTACTAATATATAACCAAAAATCTTTTGTAGATAAGTTTGAATTATTAAATTTTTTTGTAAGTTTTATAATTCTAGAATCTATAGGTAAGTTTATTTCAAATGGTAATAAAACAATTTTTTTAAATTTAATTCTAGCTCAAAAGTAAAACATTTTTATTGTAAAAACTATAGTTTTATCATCTTTTTTTTGTTTCATATTTTTACTTAATAGATCTTGAAATTCTAAGATATTTTTGTAAAAATATTGCTCTTTATTTATAATTTTTTCTAAAAAATTTAATATTTTATTAATTCTTGTTTTTGTTATATTTAGTAATCTCTTATTTCATTTGGATTGTGGTAAAAATTCTTTAAAAAAATTCTTTAATAAATTTAATTTAAATTTATTTTCTTGAAAATCAAATTTAGACGCTTCCCTACTAAATTCTTCCCAATAATCTTCTCATTTGGAACTTAATTGATATGAAATTAATGCGTTTGTTATAATTAATGGCAAAAAATATTCTTGATTTTTTAATTTTTTAAAAAGTCTTTTTATAGCCAAAAATTGTCTATCTTGTTTTTCTAGTACCAAAATATCTTCAATAGAATATTTTTTTAAAATTTTAATTATATCTACTCAAATTTTATTATTATTCATATTAATTAATAAAACAAATTTTAAACTTAAAATTTTATAAATAATTGTTTTATTAATTATATTAAGAAATTAATTTTAATCTATTTTTTTTGGCACATTTTTATTTATATGTTAATATAATTATGTTTATTTTGTTATTAAAAAAACAAAAAATTTATTTTTTAATTTAAAAAAATTTGATTTTTTTAAAAAATTATTAATATTCTTTTAGAAATTACTTAAATTTACTATTTAGTTTTATGTACACAAAAAATATTATTATTGCTATTATTATCTTGTCCTGTAGGAGAGGTTAATTATAGAAGTAATTATATTTACAAAATAATCTCTCCTTAAAGGAGAGATTTTTATTTTTTTATTTTTAAAACTATGCAAAAAGAAGTTTTAGAAAAAAATCATATAAATCCATATTGTTTATCTAAAAAACAAATAGAAATTCTTGAAAAAATTATACCTCAAGTAGAGTGGTATTTTACTGATTTAAGAGATTGAATTCAATGAGCTTCGTTTAATCCAATTTTAGAAAATCAAAAAAATGTTGCGAATTTAATTTATAATTATGTTAAAGCTGTAAATGGAATTTTTGAATGATGATATGCTTGAGCAACTAAAGGCGAACAAGAAAAATTTGAATTTTTAAAAGAAAAATGAGTAAAATATTCATCTTTTGGATCAAGTATTATTTCTTCTAAAGATCCTAAAAATCATTTTAAACACATGATCGAATCAGATTCTAAAATTTATACTATTTTTGTAAAATGTAATAATTCTCAAGTAGAAAGTGTTTTAAAAATAAATTTAGAAGAAAATTTAAAACTAATAAGAGATAGTATAAGTTTTTTAAAAAAATATTGAAAAAAAATTATTATAGATATGGAACATTTTTTTGATTGATATTATGAAGAAAATAAAGAATATACCAAAAAATGTATAGAAATAGCCCTAAAAGCCGGTGCTAATATTATAGTTTTATGTGATACTTTAGGCAAAACTTCACCAATAAAAGTAGAAAATTGTATTTTGGAACTTTGTAATGATAAAAAACTTAAAACATTAAATATAAAATGAAAACTAGGATTACATCTTCATGAAGATAATTATTATACCAAAGAAAGTATAATAAGAGCTCTTGCTACCTGAAATGTAAAACAAATTCAATGAAATTTTTGATATACATGAGAAAGAATA
>CAYUQQ010000021.1:0-10845 GCA_964446905.1 uncultured Candidatus Peribacteria bacterium | reverse complement strand
TTTCATCACTTTCTATTCATTCAATTAAATATTTTAAAGCATCTTTATCTACTATCGTATCATAATTAAGAAGCCATATATAATCAGTCGCAATACTACTTTTTACTCATAAATTATTTCCACCAGCAAAACCGATATTTTCCTTGTTTTTTACAATTTTAATTTTTCAAGATTTGATCTCATTGTAAAAAAGATTTTCTATTTCTTCTAAAGATCAATCTTTAGACCCATTATCTACAAAAATAATCTCAAAATCTTTATAAGTTTGAGCTAAAACTGAATTTAAACAATCTTTATTGAATTGTTTTCAGTTATAATTTAGTATGATTATTGATGTCTTTGGGTACATAATTATTTTATTTTAATTCTAAATCACATGTGATCTCAAAAATATAATAATGAAAAAATAAAATCTACAAATAAAAAAATATAAGAAAAAAATTGATTGCTCAATAAATTATATATATATTTACTGCTAAATTTATATTTAAGAATATAAAGTAGGCTTCAGTGTAATCAAAATCAAAGTAAAAATCTTTTATTAACAATCTTAAATCATTCTTTTTCAAGTAAAGTTCATAAATTACTAATATTATAATTTATTAAATGCCTAGGTATATCTCTATTTGACCAATATTTTCAAAATATTATTGCAGTAAAACTTCTAGTATTTGGAAGCGTAATATCTATAATAGTATTTTTTCTACAAATAGTTTTTAATTTATTCAAAAAAGCAATAGGATCAGGTAAATGTTCAAATACGTGTGAAATTCTTATGAAATCAAATTTTAAAGTTCAAAAATCAATTTTTTCAAATTTTTCATCATAATAAATATTTTCTTTAAAAGCTTTTTCTCAAATTTCAAAGCCATAAGTTTCCCAATTATGTTTTTTCATTAATTTGATTATAAATCAATCTCAGCATCAAATATCTAAAAAACTGTTTCATTTTATAGTAAACGGAATACCCATTTTCCATCTATTCAATAGCAATCAAATATATTTATTTTTAAATCATAAATTAATAATTTTATCAAAGATTGATTTAGATTCATTCGGAGAATTAAAAGAATAGTATTCTTTTTTTGGGTAAAAAGATGATATTTCTTTAAAGTCTGGTACTGGATTAATTTTTTCTAATCAACATTTATTACATTTAATAACACTAAATTCTTTGTTTGTAGTTCATAGATTAAAATCTTTTCATTTTAGAAAAAAAGAAAAATTTCATCAGCAAATAAAGCATTGATCAATCATTTTAAATAAATTTTATTAAGTAAATATAAAGTCATTTTAAAAGCAAAAAGGGAAGTATTATCAAAAACAATATAATACTTATAATCATAGAAACAAATATTTTTAAGTAGTGTATTTTTTCATTTTCTATTATACTAATTAGATATTTCTTTCTTCCAAAATCATACTCATCAATACTAACAATGTTTTTTGAGAGCATGAATAATGGATATAATGGACTAAAAAATCATCATATCATAACTCAATGAGTAAAAAAATCTTTAATTTTTTTTGAATGTCCTATGATTTTTCTATCATTAGCTGATAAATATAATTTGTATATAAGAAAATAATTATTAAATTTTTCATGTAAATCTTCTTCATCTAGTTCTAAAAATTGAGTATTTTTTGGAAACTCTAATGTGATTTTTCTAAGATTATTAAGAGAATTAATATTATCAGAATATGAAGTTTTTGATAGAATAAAATCAAAAATTGATTTAAAAACTCATATAAATATTCAAGTATTGTTTTCTATAAAATATTTAGCCATTGAATACCATATGTATAAAAAAATATTTATAAAAAAACTTAACATTCCTAATGAAAACCATTTAGATGCTGTAATTAAAGCATTTCTTAAAACAAAATATACCCACCATACTTGTCAATTATATCTTTTTGAATATGGATGAGAATAGTTTTTGTCAACTATTGAGAATGTGTAATTATATTTTTTAGAAATTCTATTAAGCCTTTCTAGTAACTCAATATCTTCTGACCGTGTAAAATAGCTTGGGTTGGTTACTCAAGTTTTTTTAAGAAAATTGATAGGGTATAGTCAAAGTTGAACTGGCCATGAATGTATCCATGATACATGATGGTTAATATAAACTAAATTTTTTGGAGTAGCTTGTTTTATCATTTCAGAAAAAGTATTTTCATTTAATATGATAACGTCATCTTCAATAATAAATATATATTCATGTTTTTTTAAAGAAAATATATATTCTAGTCATAAAGCGTATCATCATGCTGATCAAATATTATTATACGGTTTAATAATAGTAATATTTAAATCGGAATTTTTTTCTATATAAGATAATAATTTTTTTGATTCTTCTTTATTTGTGCTATTTTCTACAATAAGTAAATCATAGTTAGATTTAGATTTTTCATTATTTATTGTAGTTATTATATTTATAATATTTGAGGCATTATTAAAATGAAGTGTAAGAATTACATATTTGTTATCTTTTTTATTGCCAAAAGAAGAAGAATTTTCCAAGAAATCTTTCCAATTTTCCCATCTTAAATATCAATGGTTATTGTTTATTTTATAGTCTAACATATATTAATAAGGTTATCTTAATTTAAAATATATTTTTATTATTCTGTTTAGTTTTTTATTGCACCTTATTAAGAAAATTTATTTTACTAGATAGTAAGGTTTTTTACTCAGTTCAAATGATTTCAAAATTATTTTTTAAAACTTTAGTGTTATATTCAAATTAAATATATTTAAATTTAAATTTAAATTTAAATTAATATTATTAAACCTAATAACCCAAATATTGTTAATTGGTTTTTGTAAATTTTTATATATTCGAATATTACTCAAGTTTGCAATAGAGATTTGCCTACCCATGCAGAATGCTTTATAATTTCTTTAATATTTTCAGGATTATTATGGTAACAAATGGCTTTCATTATTGTAAGTGCTCAATTTCAATTATTGATTTTGCTTAAATCATCATCAAAGTATCATTTTGAAGAATCAAAACCTCATGATTCTAAAAAACTTTTTTTAAGTATTGCCCTGTATACTCAGGATCTTATAGGTGGATTTGGAATCCTATTTATAGACCATGCTCTAGCGAGTTTATTCTCTAGATTTCAGACTAGTTCTACTCAATGTGCAGTTCAAATTTCTTCTCATTTTATAATTGGTTCTGTAAGTTCTTCTAAAAACTTTTCATCAAAAAACATATCGGCATCTACAAAAATCAAGATTTCTCAAGTGGCTTCATTAGCTCATAAATTACGAGCCTTTCCTGGTCAGCCATGATTTTGTTTTAAAATTTTTAATTGAAAATCTTTTGAGAAATTTTCAGCTATTTCTATAGTATTATCAATGCTTCAATCATCAATAAGTATAATTTCAAAATCTTTAAAATTTTGTTTTTTAAAACTCTCAAGACATCTTCAAATATATCTAGATTCATTATACATAGGAATAACTATTGATAATTTTGGAATCATTTTTTTAATTTATTATTTTTTTAAATCTCCCAAATCATATAAACATTTCCGTTTATTTCAAATTTATTTTTTTATAAATCTTTAATAAATCTCTATTTAAAAATAAAAAAATAATTAATATTAGCATTAATTAAAGATAAATTTAAAATTAAAATGTAAAATCTAAAAAAGAGAATCAAATAAATTTGACTTAACAAATGTTTTATATAAAATGCGCATACTTTTTATTATTTATTAAGATTTTTTACATGCCAATAAGTAAATCTGCAACAAAAGCATTAAAACAAAATTTAAAAAAAAGATCTAGAAATAGACACTTTACTGCTCTTTTTAAAGAATCAGTAAAAAATTTAGAAATAAATGCAAAAAAAGACCCAATAAATAAAGATGAAATTAAAGTTTTACTATCTAAAGTTTATTCTTCTATAGATAAATTAGTTAAAAAAAATATAATACACAAAAATAATTGATCTAGGAAAAAATCAAAATACGCTAAATTTATTAAAAATATATCATTAAAATCTTAATGTATGTATCAAAAATGAAAACGTATTAATGAAGAAATTAAAGTTAGTAAATTAAATGTAATAAGTTCAAATTGAGAAAAGTTATGAGTAATTTCTATTGAAAATGCTTTAGTTTTAGCAGAAGAAGCCTGAATGGATTTAGTAGAAATTTGAAATCAAGATTGATTTGTTTTAGCCAAAATTATGGACTATTGAAAATTTGTTTTTAAACAACAAAAATCAATTGCAAAAAATAAATCAACTTCAAAGAAAGCAGAAATTAAAACAATCAGAATAACTTACAAAATAGATAAACATGATATGGAGGTTAAAAAAAATTTAGCAATTAAATTTGCTAAAGAGTGAAAACCTTTAAAAGTAATTTTAATACTAAAATGAAGAGAAAATCAATACGAAAAAGCTTGACTTGAAAAAATAAATGAATTTATAAGTTTATTGGAAGATATATATAAATTAGAATGAAATATTTTAAAAACTGGTAATTCTTTTAATGCTTTATTAAAAACTAAAAAATAAATTTAACTTAATATTTTTATGAAACAAAAAACTAATTCTTCTGCAAAAAAAAGATTTAAAATTACTTGAAAATGAAAATATATTTTTTCTAAATCTTGTAAAAATCATCTTCTTTCTGATAAATCTAAAAAAGCAAAATGAAGAGATAAATATGGTAAAGAAATTTCTACTGCAAATAAGAGAACTCTTAAATTTGCATTACCAAAATGACTAAAATAAAATCTTAATTTTTATAATTTTAATTAAATTAATATGACTAGAGTAAAACGTGGTTTAATGACTAAAAAAAGACATAAAAATCTTTTAGCTAAAACTAAATGATTTAAATTAATGAATAAAAATGTTTTTTCTAGAGCAAAAAATGCCTTAGCAAAATCATGAATGAATGCTTACAAATGAAGGAAATTAAAAAAAAGAGATTTTAGAACTTTATGGAATATTAGAATTAATAATGCTTTAAAAGAATATAATGTAAAATATTCCAGATTTATTAATGCCTTATCTAACAAACAAGTAAAATTAAACAGAAAAGTTTTATCTAATTTGGCTATTTCTAATCCTGATATTTTTAAAAAAATTGTCGAATTTGTGAAATAAAAATAAAAAAAATTTTAATCTCCTAAAAATAGGAGATTTTTTAAAGTTTAAATTAAAATATGAATAAAAAAAATATTTTTATAATTTCTTGACCTTCTTGATCTGGTAAAACTACTATATGGAAAGAACTTAAAAAAAATGAAAATTTAAAATTATCTAAAATTATCACTACAACTACTAGAAAAATAAGAAAAGATGAAATAAATTGAGATTGTTATTATTTCATTTCAAAAACAAAATTTAAAAACAAAATAATTAAAAACGAGTTTATAGAATATGCTGAAGTATATAATAATTATTATTGATCTACACTTAAAGAATTAAATAGAATTATTAATTTATGAAAAAATCCTATATATATAGTAGATATACAATGAGTAGCAAATCTTCAAAAAAAATTAAAAAATAAATATAATATAATTACTTTTTTTATTTATGTTTCTATAAATAAAATTAAAGAAAGATTACTTATTCGTTGTACAGAAAATAAAAAAAATTTAAAAATAAGAATTAATCAAATTAATAATGAACTAAAACAAAAAAATAATTTTGACTACAAAATATTAAATAATAAAATTAATATTGCCGTAAATAAAATAAATAAAATTATCAAAAAATATGTACAATAAATCATTTTTTATAACAGATCCTGTTTGAAATAATGCTTTTTCTTTTAAAAAAAGAAAACATAAAAAAATTTTTATACCAAAAATAATTCAATGAAACTTAAAAAATGCTTGTGTATGAAATAAAATATCATTTATAGAAATAAATAAAAAATGAGAAGAAATTAAAATAAAATGATTAAAAAATTTTATAAAAACAAAATGGAATAATATTGACGTGATTTTAATAGATAATCATAATCATGCTTTTTATTTTTGGCATGAAGCAAGAATAAATTGATTAATATGAAATAATTCTACTTTGGTACATATAGATCAACATTCTGATATGAGAGATCCAAAAATTTATATTTCAAAAAAAGAATCTTATATTAAAAAAAATATTTTTAATTACACAAATTTTGTTTTAAATGTATGAAATTATATTTTACCAGCACTAAAAACTTGATTAATAAAAAAAATTATAAATATAACTTGAGAAAATGATATTAAAAAATATCTAAATTTAAATTTAAAATGAAATTATATTTTAAATATTGATTTAGATTTTTTTGCTCCAGAAATGAATTATATTGATAATAATTTAAAAAACGATATTATTTTAAAATTTGCTAAAAATGCAAAATTAATAACAATTGCTACAAGTCCATTTTTTTTAAATCAAAATTTATTAAATAAATACTTACAAATTTTTTATTTATAACTAAATGAATTTAGTTTTTATTTTTTTTATAAAAATCCTTTAAATCAGACTAAAACTAGCTATACGAGACTATTATTAATTAATTATAAATAAATTTTAATGAATTTAGTTTAAAGGTCATTTAATTATTAACAAATAATCTTTTCAATTTATACTAATTTTTTTTTCACTTATTTCTTTATATATTAAATTACTATTATTATACTCAATAGAACTTGTTTTTAATGCCAAAATTGAATAAGCTTGTGAATTTCATATATGAGATAATAATACTATAAATAATCAAATTATTCATATTACATTCAAATTTTTTATTTCTTTTTTTTTATTTATATAATTTATAATTTTCTTTAAAAAAATATTCATAAACGCTTTATAAAAGATAATTTTAGTTATTTCATCATATATTTTAAAAAAGTCAATTTTAATGTTTTAAATTTTTTTAAAATTTGAAAAAATATAAAAATGTTTATAATAAAATTATTATTTTTAATAAATATAAAAAATATGGATTTTTTACTTTCCTTTTCTGTATTTACAAAATTTGAACTTGTTTTATTTTTAATATCAATTTTATATATTATATTTCATATTTGTTTTAATTTTTATCATTTTTTTATTAAAATTTTAAATGTAATAAAACCAAATAAAAAAACACAAACATTATCTTATGATAATAAAGATATGTTAATTATTTGAAATATTAATGAACCAATTAAACAAGAATCAAAATTAATTAATAAAACAAATAAAAAACCTAAAAAAAATCATAAAACTTTAACAAGAAAACAACAAGATACTATAAATGAAATGATTAAAATAATTAAAACAAAAATATGAAGATGAGAATTTACAGAAGCCAAAACTAAAATAATAGAATGATTAAGTATAGATAAATTTAATAAAGAACTTAATTGTTTACTTGCTTCTACTTATGAAAAAAATAAAGATTTTAAAAAAGCAGAACTTATTTATAAAGATCTTATTTTGGCCAATGATCTAGATATAGAAATCTATTTAAAATTATGATTTGTATTATCTGTACAATGAAAATATGAAATTGCATATGAAATTTATAAAAAATTAAATTTAATTGACCCAAACAATGTTGAATCTATAGAAATGTTAGCAAATATTTGACATCATTTAGGATTTTTTGAAGAATCAAAAAAATTTGCAAAAATATTTTTAAAAAATAGTCCAAGACATATAGATATATTATATTTACAAGCATTAAATTATATAAACTTACAAGAAAGAAAAGAATGATTAGAAATTTTAAAAAAATTAAAAAATGTTGATCCTTATAATGTTAAAGTAAACGAACTTGTTAATAAACTTCAATTAGAGTTAGAGTTAGAAAGTAATTTTAATATAAATAAAAAATAAAAAATTATTAAATACTCTTCCCTATTATTAAAAAATAATATATTTAAATTTTAATATTTTATTACTATTTTTATGAAAATTCCTCCACATTCACTAGATGCTGAAAAATGAATTTTATGATCTATTTTAATAGATAAAGATTGAATTGTAAAAATTTCTAGTTTTTTAGATTCGTGAGATTTTTATGACCCAAATCATTGAATTGTTTATAAAATAATGGTTGATCTTTTTTTGGCAAATAAACCTATAGATTTACTTACTGTATGACAATCATTAGAAGATAAAAAAGAATTAAACAAAATTGGTTGAAATATGTATTTAATAGAATTAACCAATAATGTATTTACAAGTGAAAATATTTTTCAATATGCTCAAATTGTTAAAAATAAAAGCATTTTAAGAAAATTGATTAAATCATGAAATGAACTTATTTTATATTGATACGATGAAGAAAGTGAGATAAATAAACTATTAGAAAAGTCAGAACAATCTCTTTTTTCTGTAACTCAAACATTTATTCAAAATAAGTTAGTTCATATTAAAGATATCTTAAATTTAAGATATGAAGAATTTGCAGAAATACATAATAATCCAGACTATAATAATATTTCTAGAATTACATCTTGATTTAAAAGTTTGGATAATAAAATTTGATGATTTAGAAGATGAGATATGATAGTATTAGCAGCTCGTCCGTCAATGTGAAAAACTGCACTGGCATTAAATATAGCTTCTAATATATGAGAAAATAAAAAAAATGTTGCCATATTTTCTCTTGAAATGAGTAAAGAACAATTAACAGATAGATTAATTTGTAGTGCAATGTGAGTAGATAGTTGGAAATTACAAAAATGACTTTTAGAAGATGAAGAATTTATGAGAATGTGAGATGCATTAGAAAGATTATCACAAACTTCTATTTTTATTGATGATTCTGCTGCTTGAAATTTACTTGAAATTAAATCTAAAGCAAGAAGATTAAAAATGGAAAATTGATTAGATTTTATAATAATTGATTATTTACAATTAATGACTAGTTGAAATAATATAAATAAAGTGCAAGAAATAAGTGATATAAGCAGATGAATTAAATCATTGGCCAGAGAATTAAATGTGCCTATTTTAGCAGTATCTCAATTATCAAGAGCTGTAGAATGAAGAACTAATAAAGAACCAATTTTATCTGATTTAAGAGAATCTTGAGCTATAGAACAAGATGCTGATATAGTTATGATGATTTATAGAGATGATTATTATGATGAATTTAGTGAAAATAAATGAATTACAAATGTTTTTGTTCGTAAAAATAGAAATGGTCCTGTTTGACAAATAGATTTACGTTTTGAAAAAAAGTTTATGAAATTTTATGACATTGAAAAATCTGAAAATAATACTATTGATTTAAATAATTAATGAATACAAAAATATTTTTAAAATCACTTAGACAATATTGAATTAAAAATAATATTCCTAATATTACAGATTCTAATGCTCTTTTTTTACAAAATTTAATTGCTGAACATAAAAGTAAAAGAGCTTTGGAAATTGGTACAGCAAATTGATATTCGGCAATTTGCTTTTGTAGTGTATTAAAAAAAACATGATGAACATTAGTAACTATAGAATTTTCTTTAAATTCATATCTACAAGCTACAGAAAATATTAAAAAAGCATGATTTAATAAAATTTGTACTACAATAAACGCTAATGCTATAGATTATATACCACAAATTCCTTATAATGATTTTGATTTTATTTTTATTGATTGAATGAAAAAACGGACAAAAGATTTTTTTAAATTAATTTATAATAAAACAATTAAATGATGAATTATTATTATAGATGATGTAATAAAATTTAAAGATAAAATGTTAGATTTTTATAAATATTTAGATCTTCAAAAAATTAAATATGAAATTATAAAAATTGATAAAGATGATTGAATAATGAAAATAATAAAATAAAAAGGTTTCATTGATTTTTGAAACCTTTTTATTAACATATTTTTTATAAAGTATTATTTCATTTTATTTCTTAAAAAAGCTGGAACATCCAAATCTCATATATCATCTGCTAATGATTTTTGATTACCTGAAAATCATAATTTAGGTTGCGATCAAGACAATAAAGTTCTTTTACCAAATTGAGATCAAGAAGGATTTGTTTTAATAATTTCTTGATGTTTTTTATTTGTTTCAGAATCAAATCAAGTTGCAATAACTGTAATTTTAATTTCTCAAGTATAATTTTCGTTAATTGTAGCTCCAAATATAATATTTGCTTCTGTATCACAAGCTTCTGTAATAATTTTTGCTGCTTCATCAACTTCAAACATTGACAAATCTGTACCTCAAGTAATATTAAATAATAATCATTTTGCTCATGCTATAGAAAGTTCAAGAAGAGGACTATCAATAGCAGATCTTGCTGCTTCAACAGCTCTATTTTCTCATGATCCATATCATATACCCATAAGAGCACTTCATGCATTTGCCATTACAGATTTTACATCGGCAAAATCAACATTAATAAGACCAGGATGAGTAATTAAATCACTTATTCATTGTACTCATTGATTTAATACTTCATCAACAATGTTAAAAGCATCAAGTAATGGTGTTTTTTTATCTATAATAGAAAGTATTTTATCATTTGGTATTGTTATAAGAGTATCTACTTTTTCTTTTAATCTATCAAATCCATCAACTGCTTGTACAGATCTTCTTTGTCATTCAAAAGCAAAAGGTTTAGTTACAACTCAAACAACCAAAGCTCATAATCATTTTGCAATTTCAGAAATAATAGGTGCTGCTCAAGTACCAGTACCTCATCATAATCAACATGTAATAAATACCATGTCTGCTCAAGATATAGCTTGTTTTAATTCTTCACTGCTTTCTTCTGCTGCCTTTTTGCCTATTTCAGGATTTGATCATGCTCATAATCATCTAGTAGTAGATCTTCAAATATTAATTTTTGTCTCTGCCTT
>CAYUQQ010000020.1:0-10920 GCA_964446905.1 uncultured Candidatus Peribacteria bacterium | reverse complement strand
AACAACTCCGGCGAAACGGATGGACTCTGGAGCGACTAACCAGGAGAGCATGCGAACTGACCGGGTTGGATAAAAGGGAAATAATGAAAAAAGGGCGCCAAAACCGGATAGCGGAAGCTAGAGCAATGATTGCATACTGGGGAACGAAAGAACTGGGCTATTCTGGCGTGGCAATCGCCAGGTATCTGCAGGTGTCGAGAGCATCGGTGAGTAAGCTTATCAGGTCAGGAGAGAAGGTGGCAAAAGGGAAAAAGTTAAGTTAATAAGTGTACTCCGGCACCAGATTTTTGGGCAGACGGTAATATGATGGGAATTGAAGAATATAATTGAAAAATTATAACATTAGACCCATTTACAGATTTAGCAATTTTAAAAGCATATACAAAAGATTGAAAAGAAATTAAAGATACTATAAGTGTTGATTTTGTTAAAAAAGAATCTCAAGTAGAAGTTTGAAATTTTGCAATTGCTATTTGAAATGCATTATCAGAATTTCAAAATACTGTTACTTTTGGTATTATTTCCTGACTTTGACGTA
Source organism: uncultured Candidatus Peribacteria bacterium (assembly GCA_964446905.1). Lineage (GTDB taxonomy): Bacteria > Patescibacteriota > Gracilibacteria > BD1-5 > UBA2023 > CAYRGR01. The sequence continues at coordinate 10,382 of CAYUQQ010000020.1, read as the reverse complement.
ATATAGAAGCAATAAATCAATATTGATCTTCAAGTGAAATACTTTCTTGACTTATACAGACAGATGCTCCTATAAATCCAGGAAATAGTTGATGACCATTGGTTAATTTAAATTGAAAAGTTATTTGAATAAATACGGCTATAGCATCTTGAGCAAATTGAGTTGGTTTTGCTATACCTATTGATATAGATGATATACAACATATTATTAAATCTCTTGATAAATATAAAAAAATTGTTAGATCTTTTTTATGAATCAAATATATTGCCATAGATAAAAATATATCTCAAAATTTTAAATTACCATATAATTATTGAAATCTTATTTTAAAAGAAAATTGAAGTATTATAACATGATCTCCGGCAGAAAAATCATGATTAGAGCCATGAGACTTATTGCTTGAGGTAGATTGAAAAATTTTAAACAATTCTTATACTATAAAAGATAGTATTAAAAATAAATTTCCAGGTGAAAAAATTATTTTAAAAATTTTAAAATATTCAAGTTGAGAAGAAAAATATGTAGATTTAATTTTATGAGAATTAATTAGTCCGGACTCAAAATAATTAATTTGATTTCTTTTGGTTTTCAGATAAACTACAACTATTAAAAATATTTTATTTTCGGTTAGTATTATTACTAGCTTTAAATTATTATTTTATGGAATTACCACAAAAAGTAAGATGAATGCAAGATATATTTTGAGAATACCAAAGATATTTTACTTTTATAAAAAAAGTTGCTCGTCATGAATTTCGTAAAAATTGATTTACTCGTATCTCTACTCCAATTTTAGAAAAGGCTGAATTAATTAAAAAATGAGCTTGAGAATTTAGTGATATAGTTTCAAAAGAATTATATTCTTTTTTAGATAGAAAAGATAGAGAATTAGTTTTAAAACCAGAATCAACTCCTTGAGTTATGAGAGCTTATATAGAAAATTTTTTAGAAGATCCCCAACCTGTTTATTTATATTATATAGAACCTCATTTTCGTTATGATAGACCACAAAAATGACGTTATCGTCAACATCATCAAATTTGAGCAGAAATAATTTGAGAAGTAGATCCTGTTATTGATGCTAAATCAATTTTTATTTGAAAAAATATTTTAGATACTATATGATTAAAAGATAAATATACAATCAAGATTAATTCTATTTGAGTTTTAAAAGAAAGAGAAAAATATATGGAAGAATTAAAAAATTTTTTTTATGATAAGAAAGCTCATTTAGATGAAACAGATTTATCAAGATTAGATAAAAATCCATTAAGAATTTTGGACAGCAAAAATCCAGACACACAAGAACTTTTAAAATTTATTCCAAAAATAACGGATTTTTTAAAAAAAGATTCTAAAAATTATTTTAATTCAGTAAAAGAATATCTTGATATTCTTTGAGTAAAATATGTAGAAGATCATACTCTTGTAAGATGATTGGATTATTATTGTCATACTGTATGGGAATTTGTAGATGGTACTTGAAAAAGTCAAGATAGTTTATGATGAGGATGAAGATATGATGAGTTATCAAAACTTATTTGATATAAACATTCTATACCATGAGTATGATTTTGATTATGAGCAGAAAGATTAATAGAATGAATTATGGATGCTTGAGTAAAATTAATAAATAAAGATAAAATTCATTTATATTTTATTCAATTATGAGATGAAGCAAAAAAAATTCTTTTACCATTAAATGTTGATGCCAGAAATAAATGATTAAATTCGTTACTTTCTTTATGAACTCCATCTTTAAAAGTGCAAATGAAAAAAGCAAATAAAATTAATGCTCGTTTTGTTGCAATAGTTGGTATAATAGAAGCAAAAAAATGAGTATGTCAGCTTAAAGATATGGAATCTTGAACTCAGCTAGAAATTAAAATAAATGAACTTTTGGATTATGTAATTAATAAAATATGACAAAAAGAATTAGATTTTTACGATCCAGTAAAAGAATTTGTAATACAAGAATCTTTAATTAATGAAAAATTAAAATAGAATTAGCTTATTTTTAATATATAACAATAGAAAATTGGTTAATATTCATTAAATTTAAAGGATTTTGGAAATAAAAAAACAGAAAACCAATTTTCATTAGGTATAGTTATAATTTTTTATTTCTTTTAATTTTTTATTTTTTAACTATTAAATATATGAATAAAAAAAATTTTTTTATTATTGGATGAATTATTTTAATTATAATCATGTTTTTTATATTAATTTATTTTTATCCAAATAAAAATGGTTGGAATCAACAATTTATTTTTCAACAACAAACATGATGATTAAATTTAAGTGAAAAACAACAAGAAAGCCAATTTTATAAATGAACTCAAATTATAGATTGTGCAAAAAGTAATAATAAAAATTTTAAAGCAGCTTTTACTATTAAATTAGAAGATATTAAAAAAGAAAATAAATATAAAGAAAAAAAACAAGAAGCTATTAATTTAATTAATTTATGTTATGATATTCTTTTAATTGAAGAATATGAAGTGAAAAAAGGTCAAACAAGCACTCAAGAATGAAATTTTATAAATAAAATAAATATTAATTCTAGAGTTTTTGATAAATTAACATTATTCCCAGGATTAGATTTGTATGATTATACCAGCGTAGCTTTGGATGATTGATTAACTTATGTTTATAATGGTGATTTTGATGAATTATTAAAATATTATTCTGATATTACTATAAAATGATATAAACAAACTCCTTCTGATTCTGAAAATAAAATTATTTTTACAGACATTGATACTACAAAAAAAGTATTAACTATAAATTTTAATAAAATTGATCAAACTAAAACTTTAGTAAATTTTAGTTATACTGAACCTTTAGAATAATTAATTATTGTTTAATTGTTCTCAACATTCTTTACAAAATTTTCCATTTATAAAAGTTTCATTTTTACATTTCGGACAAGTTTTAAATTGTTTTTCTCAACAAATAGGACAAATTTTACTTAAATTTGGTAGTTTTTTTCAGCAATAAAAACATTCTCAATGTAATAATCTTCTTTCTAATAATCTTTCTTTATTAAAAAATTTTTTTTGAATTATATAAATAATAAGTAAAGCAAAAAGTATTGCAATTAAAACAATTACATAATATCAAAGTGCAAGAATATTATATTTTTGTAAAAATTGCCAAATTTGTTCTAAAAAATATTTTGGAATAATATCAATTATTGCTTCAATTATTTTAAAAAATATTGGTATAAAAGTTATAACAAGTAAATGTGCTGATATAAGTGTTTGTATTCAAGAATTCTTTTTTGTAGCACGTAAACCCCAAAGAATTATTATTATAAAAAGAGGAATTAAAAACAATAATTCCATTGCTAATCTTTTTAATGGATAAAAAAATTCTTGTAAATGTAAATCATTTTCTAAATTAATTTTATTTTTAAAATTATCATTTTCAATATAACTAAAAATAGTTTTTATTTCTTTTGTTTCTAAAATTTGAGTTTCAAGTTGTTGAATTTCTCATATTGTAGAATCTAATTCTTTAGTTTTATTTGTTATATCATTTTTAATATTATTTGCGCTTGTTGTAGAAATTGATTTTTCTTGGGGTTGATTTGCTATTTTTTCTAAAAGCACTGTATCATAAGTAGAAGAAATAGAATTTATTTCTGAATTTAAACTATATTTTTTATTAATAAAATCTTGTCTTTGTTTAAATAAATTTTTTAAATTTTCATTTTGTTTTGCTGTTTTTAATAATTCATCAAGTTTATTACAAATTTCGTGTTTATTGTTACCTATAACTTCATTTGTTCTAATATTATTATACTCAATATTTACGATTTTATTTCATATAAGATCTATTTTTTGTTCATTAGTATTAGCATTTGAATTAATAATAATTTCTCTACATTCATAAGGAATAAATTGATCTGGAGAAGTAAGTTGTCTTGTATGATCTTCTAATCATTGAAAAATCATTATAAGTACAAAAATATCTAAAAATAAAATTACAATAAAAGATAGTTTGCTTAAAGGTTCATTTTCATTTATTTTTGTCAATTTAGAACTAAAATTTGAAAACTTTTCTTTTAAATATTTAAACATATATTTTTGATTAAAAATTAAATTAAATAAATTTATTTATTCTTTATTTTTAATGGCATTAATAAATCACATTAATAACATATTTATTATATCACCAAAAACTAATTTATATATAGAAAATAAAATTCATAATAAAATAATTATAGAAATTTTTGGTAACATAAAAGTATAAATTTTTGAATTATTTATAAAATCTTGCCAAAAAGATAATTTTTTTAAAAAAATAAAAATATTATCTATATTAAAAATATATATTTTTTCAATAAAACCTATTATTACACTTGTATAAAAAATAATTAGCAGTGCAGCTAATAAAAATGTTATAATTATTTTTATAATATTGTTTTTTGGTATAGTGATATTAAAAAATCAGTTTAAAGGTATTAATATAGATAATATAAAAATTAAATAAATTGATGAAGAAATTATAAAATTTGCTACATTTTGATTAATAATTTCTGGAATATATAAATTTATATTACATGGATTATGTATTAATAAATATTGTAAAATAATAAAAATAAAAATTCCAAAAATCATTCAAAAAAATATTTCATATATTTTAGTAATTCAAATTACTAAAAAAATAATAAAAAATATTATTACAATAAAAATTATATAAATATCATATGTATTTAAATTTAATAACGACGCTATAGTATTGACAATATTGTTCATTATAAAATATTTTTATAAAATAATATTTTGGTTTTTAAATGTAATAGATGGTGTAAATATATTTGAATAATTATATATATCATCTCATATTGAAATAATATTTTCAAATAAATTTTTTATATTTCAATTAATATTAATATTTTTAATAAAATTTCATATTTTTCAATTATTTATTTCAAATCATTCTCATTCAAAAGCAAATTTTCATGTAATATTATCTATAGTATGTAATCATTTTAATTCCGTAAATAAAAATTTTGAATCTTTAAGGTAGTTTTTTTCAAATTTTCAATTAATTTGAATATTGGAATAAGTTGAATTTCAGGTATTTTTTAATTGTAATATTTTAGCATTTTTTGAATCTAAAAAGATATTTTTTAAATATCATTTATCTATTAAACATAATTTATTTATATTAAAACCTTCTGAATCAAATAATTTATTAAATGGAGAGTTTAAAACATTTGAATCTGAAATAATAGTAATTTTATCACTAATTATTTTTTTATTTAAATCATAAATAGAAAATATTGATTGTTTTTGATTAATTTTTTCTCATAAAAGATGAGTTAAAAAAATTTTAATAAATTCTAAGGCTAATTTATTTTGAAAAGTAATATTATATATTCAACTTAATAAGGTAGGTTTTTTTGGATCAGATTTAAGTATTAATTCTTTTTGTAAGTCAGATATAAATCGATCATTTATGTTTTCTTTTTTTGATGTATATTTACTTTCATAATAAGCATTAGAATATAATTTACTATTATAAAAAAGTTCTAAAGCATAGCTACAACAAGTATTTTTATAAGTTTTAAAGGAATTAAATGAATTTATAAAAATACTTTCATTTTTTTCTAATGAATATGAAAATCATTCTATACTAATATTTTTATTATATTTAAAATTATTTACTTTATTCCATTGTTTTAATAAAAATTCTCAATCTACAGAATTTAAATTAAATTGAGAATTATCTATATTTTTTATGTCTTTAATTTGGGGTAAATAAATATTTTTATTACTTGTGCTAAAATTTAATAAATCTAAATTTTTTTTGATTTCATTTTTAATATGATCATATGAAATTATATTTGTTTTAATAGTAATTTTTTTTAAATTATCAATTATATTAATAATTATTTTACAATTAGAATCTTCTTGAAAAGATAATTCTTTTCATACAGGAGTATAATTTAATGTTTTATATGAATTTTTTAAAATATTTATATATCAACAAATTTTTAAATCTTTCCATATTTTTGATAATTTTTGTATTTCTCAATTTAGATTATGCATAATTTAATTTTTTATATAATTATACTAAATAAATTTTGATTTTTGATTTTTTCTTTTTTTAAAACATATTTATTTAATCCAAAATAAAAAAATTCAATCTATTTCTTTAAAGTATATTAAAAATAATTGTTCAGAATAATAATTTTTTATTATGAAATAAAATATATCTTAAGTAATTATAAAAAAACTTTAAATTTAAAACTTTATTAACTTTTATTATTTATAATATTAAACATTTTTTTGTATCTATTAATATAGAGAATATTTAAAAAACTTAACTTTCAAATTTTTTCTCAAAATAATCTTTTAAGTCTTCTATTTTAACAATTTCTTGTGCCATAGTATCTCTGTCTCTTACAGTAACAGTTCATTTTTCTAATGTATCTCAATCCACAGTGATGCAATAAGGGGTACCTATTTCATCTTGTCTAGCATATCTTTTTCCTATAGATCAAGTTACATCAATATCAGTATTCCAGTCAGAAGCAAGTATTTTAAATATTTCATCTGTTTTATCTATAAATTCAGCTTTTTTTACTATTGGTAATAATCAGATTTTTACAGGAGCAATTTTTTTGTTTAATTTTAAAACAATTCTTATTTTTTCATTTCATTCTTCATCAATTTCTTTTTCTTCTGTATATGCATCCAATAAAGCAAATAAGAAAAATCTATCTGCTCAACCAGAAGTCTCTACTATCCAAGGAATAAATTTTGTGTTATTTTCTGGATCAAAATAACTAAGATCTTGTTTTGAATGTTTCATATGGTTTGATAAATCCCAATCTGATCTCCAATGTATTCATTCTAATTCTTTCCATCATCAAAAATCTGTATTATATTCTATATCATAAGCCATTTTAGCATAAAAAACTAATTCACTATCTTCATGTTTACGAAAACGTAAATTTTCAGGATTATTCAAAAGAGATTTATACCAATTCATTCTTTCCTGTTTCCAGTATTCGTACCATTTTTCCATTTCAGAAGGATGTACAAAAAATTGTAAATCCCATTGTTCAAATTCTCTTTGACGAAATAAGAAATTTTTTGGAGTAACTTCATTTCTAAAAGCTTTACCAATTTGACAAATACCAAAAGGTATTTTTGTCCTGGAAGATCTAAGGATTTCTTTGTAGTCAAGATAGATTGATTGACAAGCTTCTCATCTAAGATAATACATTTTTTGATTTTCCTCAGTTATTCAAAGAGTTACTCATACCATTAAATTGAATTTCTTTGGTTCTGTAAGTTCTCATCCGTCTGGACTTTTTATTTTTCAATCTGTAATCATTTTTGCCATATCTTCAAATGACATATCTCAAGTAGGAATTTTTAACTGATCTTCGATAAGAGTATCTAGACGAAATCTATGATGAGTCGTCTTATCTTCTGTCATAGGATCAGCAAAATTTTCTAGATGTCATGATGCTTTCCATACTTCTTCTGGTGTAATTATAGCACCCTCAATACCATAAACATTCTTTCTTTCTCTTACCATGTTTTTCCAAAAAAGATCTTTTATATTTCTTTTCATTTCAGATCAAAGTTGTAAAAAATCATATATTCATCTTACTCATCAATATATTTCTGATCAAGAAGCTACAAAACCTCTCCTAGTACATAAGTCTAGTACTTTATCAAAAGTTGTCTGTTTTTCGTTACTCATAAATAATTAAAAAAATTAAAAAATAAAAAACTATTTTTATCTATTTTACTTTTAAAATTAAAGAAAAATACTTTATTTATAATATGTTTAGATTTTAAAAGTCAAATTTTTTTTAAAGGTAACTATACTTAAAAAAATGGCTTAATTATAGAATAATATTTAAAATTAGTATTCAAGAAAAAAGGTCCTTAGATTTTTGCATAATTTTTTAATTTATGATAAGATTATACAGATAATTAATACTTTATATTTAATAACTAAAATTATTATGTCAACATTACAAAACGAATTATGAAAAAAAATGACAGATTTTACTTTAATAGTAAAGCAATTATCTGGGAAAACTCCTAACATAAAAGATATATCTAATTTAAATAATTTAAAAAATAATATTTCTGATACTGTTAAATCTATTTTAAATAACAATCAAGATGACATAGATTGACTTGAAAACTTTTTAAGTTGAGTAGAAAATTTATACAATGGGATTCTTGGTTCTTTTTTAAATTATTTATTTGAAGAAAATAGACAATTATTGGAGCAACTTGAAAATATTGCAAAGACTGACGTGACAGATGGCGCTTTTTGGAATATTTGTAATAAACTCAATGATAAAATTGAAAAAAGTTGAGATAAAAATTTTGATAATATAATACACTGATATTTAGATAGCACGATTTGAAGCATTTTTGAAGATAATAAGCAAATTATTATTGATCAGATTATAAAAAAATATAATTATTCTGAAATAGATACTTTAAAAACAATATTTAATTCATTTGAAAATGTTTGATATATAACAACCGAATTTTTCGCCGAAATAAGAAAGACTCTTACTGATAAATATATACAAACTGCTTTTCCTGAATTGAAGAAAAAAATTGATATTATATATAAACAGATTGAAAAAAATATTACAGAAAATGATATTATTTGATTTGATCCTAATAAAATAAAAGACACTTTTAATGAATATATACAAGAAATAATGATACATACCGAAGCCGGATCTGATATAGAAAAACAATTAAAAAATATTACTGACGAATTTGAAACAATCGTGGCTAATTATACTTCAGAAATAATTAAAAAGTATTTTGATAAAAAAATAGTTTTAGATATACAAGATTTTGATTCAAAAACAGATTTTGATGAATATGAAAATACTCCAGATTTTAAGTCTTGGATAGAAAAAATAGACTATTTTATAGAAAAAGAAATACTAGAAAAAAAGCATTGATCAAAAATCACAAAATGAGCTCTTAAAAAGGCATATTTAGAAGATTATGAGAATTTAAAAAAAGAAGTAATTTTAAAAAATATTTGAAAAATTATTTCAATAAAACAAAAGTGAGGAATTGTACATTTTGGCAATATTGAATTTCCTATTTATTCTAGAAATAAACAAAAATGATTTTGGACACTTGATCCAAAAATTACAGGTAATACTATTGCCTTAAATATTAAAGAATTTAAAACCAAGACTATTATAAAACCTACTGATAAGAAAAAACTGCGTCTTAATAATCCTTATGAATTATCTCGTGAAGAGTATAAAGAATTATTAAAAAATTTTGATAATTTTAAAAAAAGCGGTGATTGTGAAGAGTTTTTAAATTCAAAAAAAAGCTTAATAAAAAAATTAAATGAGCTTAGATTACAAAATAAAGAAAAAAATGATTCTAAAATTGAAAAAGAAATTATTAAAATAGAATCACAGTTAAAAGAAATAAATATTAGACTAAATCAGTGAATTCCCCATATTTTTAGAGTTTTAGAAACTTTGAATAAACTTAATTTAAATAATTATTGATGAATACCAAGCCTTACTACAAAAATTAAAATTACTCCAGATGTTTTAAATAATATCAGTAAAGTAATATCATTAGTCAAGGATCAACTTATAAGACAAGATTGAATAGGAATTTTGGAATGAGAGGCTTGAGTTGGTAAAAATGTACTTATTGATATTTTTGCTCATTATACAAATAGACCTGTTTTTACTTTCCCTTGTAACAAAAGAGCATCAAAAGAAGACCTTACTTATCAATGGCTTATAGATGAAAACGGTACTTATAAACTTCATTCAAAAGTATATGAAGCTATTAAAACACCATGAGCCATACTTATTTTTGATGAAATAAATACTCTTCCTCCAGAAATGATTAAAGTGCTTAATGGACTATTTGATTATAGAAGAACTCTTACTATGCCTTATGATAATGAATATGAAAAATCAAAAGATGATGTGGTCATTTTTGGAACTCAAAATCCAGAATATTATGTAGGTACAAATAAACCTCCTCAAGATAGCTCAAGTAGATTTAGTAAAATATATATTGATTATCCAGAATTAGAAACAACTAAAGAATGAGTCCCTTTTACTACTTTTGATGAAGGTATGCTATATGCCGAAGGTAAATATCCTGGCACGGATAATTATAGAGAAGGTATAGTTATTCGTCCTACAAAAGAAAGATATTCTCCTGTTTTAAAATCAAAATGTTTTTTACCGATTATTACTCCTTCTTTTCTTAAATGGCCTCGTTCTTTTTCACCTAAAAGTCCTTGCATTAGTGTTTTATGTAGTTTACTTATTTGATGACAGTTTTTCAGCATTAGATTTTAAAACAGATAGTAAATTAAGAGAA
>CAYUQQ010000019.1:9020-11345 GCA_964446905.1 uncultured Candidatus Peribacteria bacterium | reverse complement strand
TTATTTAGATGATTCTATTTTAATTTATAAAACAGATATTACAGACAAAAAAAATATAATAAAAGAAAAGATAGCATTAGAAAAAGCTGATTCTACAAAAAAATGAATCATGTGAGCTTGTTATAGCATGTTAAGAGAAATTGATAAACTTAAAGCAGAACATTGTGAAGGTGTTTCTGAAATTGCAAAAGAAATTTGAAAAGAATTATGATATGATAATGAAATTTTAGAAAAATTAGATATTTTATGAAAAATGCATGATATTTGAAAAATTTGAATTACAAAAGAAACATTAAATAAATCATGATTATTAAATAATAAATTAAATTTTATACAAGAAAATATAAATTTATCAAAAAATGTTTTAGATTGATTAAACTCTAATTCTTCTTTTATTATTAATGAAAATACAATAAAAAATAATGAAAAAAATTGATTATGAAATTTAAATTTATTAAATAAAAATGATATTGAATATCAAATAATAAATGCCGCTGATCTATTGGATACAATATGAAGAGATGTTCCTTATAAAAAAGCAAAATGATTAAAAAAAGCAATTGAAATTTTACAAAATGAAGAAAAAGAAAAGTATGATAAAGATATTATTAATGCTATTTTAAAACTTTATAAAAAATGATGGTTTAATAACAAATGATTTAAAGATTAAAAAATATTTTGTTCTTTTAAGTAATTAAATATAATTAATTTAAATTTTTATCAAAAAACTATTATTTACAATAAGTTTTAGACTACTTTTTTAAAAATTAAATATACCTGAATAAATTTGATTTTCTTAAATTTAAAATCTAAAACACGTAAAATAAACTGACTCGAACCACATGAGAACTAAAGTCGGAATTAATCAGTTTAATTTAAATATAATTACAAAAAAATAGAATATAAAAAATCATATTATAACTTAATAATATCTATTTTTATAAACTATTAAAATTAAAATAATTAACTTTTTATATTTAAAATTTATGTCAAATAGACTACAAGCTTTATTATTTTTAATTATATTTTTTTGAATAATATGATTATTTATTTACTATTTATTTTTCTTTAATAATTGAAATCTAGAAATATCAGTATGAAAACTAACATGAGTTAAAATACAAATGAAATCAGAATATAATATAAATTATACTTCTGTCATGTGTAATAATTATTGTAAAATTTCAAACATTCCTGCAATTAATTATGAAATTCAAGCAGAACTAAAAGATTATAATACCATAATTCAAAATATAAAAATTAAAAAAAACGAAACATTAAAATTAAATTTAATATTTAAAAAAAATATTATTTTAAATAATTTTATTGATATTTCCAATAAAGAAAAAATACAAATTTCAAAATATTCAAAATTATTACAAGAAAAAGAAGAAAGTAATACTTGAACAAATAATGATATTTTATGAATTAAAAATGATAATTTATATTTTTATAAAAATGATCCTTATTGAAGTATTTATGCTTTTGATAAAAATAATCAAATTAAAATTTTTTCTTTAACTGAAGAATTAATTAAAAAAATAATTTTTAATAAAAATGATTGATTGATAGTTATTATATGAAAAAATAATTATCTATTTAATATAAATGATAATTCAAATAATCCTATAAACATAAATGAAAATATAGTTTATATTAAAAAAACAAATATTTTAAACAAATTCATAATAAAAACAGACAAATGATCTTATTTATATGATATACAAAATAAATCTTCTATTAAAAATATTTTATTTAATGATTTTATTAATTATAAATGAAATCAAATTATATGATTAATAAATAAAAATGATTCTATTAAAAATAGTATTTTAAATTTAGAAAATAACAATAAAGATAAATTAATTTTACATAATATAAATACTAGAGAAAAAAAATTAATTTATGAAATAGATAAAGATATTAATTATATTGAATTAATTTGAGATAATTTAGTAATTACTGACAATCAATGAGAAAAATTTGAATTACAAAATTTGGAATATTAAAAAATTTAAAATGATTTTTTATAAAATTTAATTTAAAACTTACACAATAAAAACAAGAATATGGCTAGTGGTGATACCGTCCCCCTAGCGCGGATTATTCATGAAGCGCCGTCGCGAGAGGGCGGAGGTTGCGTCAGATCAAGCATTTGGCGACGGAGACCGGACGCCGGCGTGTTGAAACACGTCAAGGTCGGTCGCCTAGCAAAATTCTTGAGGTGACGTGACCTGCGTCCTCGTCGTAGACGATTCATGAATAATCCGCGTTAGGGAGCGCGGCGGCTGGACGCCGCTTTTGAAACGGGTTCCGCAGCGGACT
>CAYUQQ010000019.1:0-9010 GCA_964446905.1 uncultured Candidatus Peribacteria bacterium | reverse complement strand
TATTTTTTTAAAGTTTAAATTACCAAAATATTCTCGGGATTGGCCAAGTGGTAAGGCGGCGGACTCTGAATCCGCCATTCGGGGGTTCGAATCCCTCATCCCGAACCAGAAAGTTAAATTTAAGCAATAGGTTTGCTGAAAAAAACAAAAACCTATTTTTTTATTTTATAGGTAATTAGTTTATGTATTTTTAAAAATTCGATTTAATTAAAAAAATATCTAATATAACTTAAAAGGTTTTTAAAAAAACAAAAACCGATTCTTATTGTGTATATAAATTTTATTAAATAAAATTATAAACAAAAAAAATATTTATCAAATTAAAAAATCTATATTAAATTTATTATTAAATTTATTCAAATTTAATATTTTTTTTCAATACTTACATCTTGTAAAAAATATTTAATAATTTTATCGTATGTATATCCATCTTCTGCCAAAACCTTTGCTCATGCTCAGCTTATACCTACTCAATGTCATTTAAGTCATAAATTTCAAGCTGGATCAATTACTGATTGTAAATAAGGAATATCTTCACAATCTTTTTTTCAATTTATTTCACAATATTCTTTTACAGATAAAGTTTTACCATCACTTTGATTAAAATACCAAGGCTTTATTAATTTATTATCATACATAATTATTATTCATTGAGTTTCATTTACAGCATTAACAATATTTTGTCATCTAAGCTCAAATCAATATCATAAATATTTTTGAAATACATCTGGATCATCTGATCAATCATAATCTTTTCAAGGAAATTTTCTATTTACTTTACTTGTATAATAAAGTGCGTAACTTCTAGCTGCAATTATTATTGTTTTTACTTTTTCTGGATTTTCATCATTAGACATTTCTGCAAGTCATTTTAAATAATCCTCAATTGGTAATTCATTTAATATAACTAATTCTCAATTATTATTATAAATAATTAAAGAATTTCTAAATTTATTATCATTATACTTCCCTTCTTTATCCCATTCTGGAATACGATCCCAATTAGAAATTTCTAAAATTGATCAAGTAATTTTAATTGATTTTAAAATCACACTTTTATTTTTATAAGTTAATTTAATTTTATTTTTATCATATTTTTCTAATGTTAAAAGATTTTTAACAAATCAAGATTTATTTCAAATAAAAATTTTCATTTTTTCATTTAAAAAAGGCTTAATTTGTACTTTATCTGTATTAAAAGATAATTTTATTTTAATATTTGGTCACAAATTAACTTTTTGTAAATAATTATCATTAATTTGATTTTCAATATAAATAAATCAAGATGAATAAAGGCTTCAATATTCTAACATTTCTAAAACAAGACCATATCAATGATCTCAAGGACAAGTAGTATATCAAACATCACGATGTCAAATTAAATTTTTTGTAAAATAATCTTTTATTAAACAATCTTCTGAAGATTTACATTCCTTATGTGATATAGATGTTTTGTTTAAATCAATACCATATTTTTTTGATAAATAACCAATTAATGATTCAAGTCATTCTCTTTGGGCTGAAGGCATATTACCATTTTGAAATTCTCAAATTACTCATATTCAAACTGTACTTCTATTATTCCACAAAGCATGTGCTCATACAACATAATCTCATCATGCTCTTCATTCATAAATTGCACCGTCTCTTCAAATTAAATAATTATATCCTATATCTCACCATCAATTAGTAATAGCATGATAATAATAAATTCATCTTATTATATCAATATCACTTTTTATACTGTTAGAATTTTCTGCAGTATGATGTACAATAATTTTTTCTACTCTTTTGGTTTTTTGTATAGGCCAAACCAAAACACGTCAATTTTCTTTTGAAATTGTTTGTACTGCTGTTTCTTGTAAAGGAAAATTAACATTAAGATATTTATTAATATTTAAATTTCTCTCTTCTCTTTGTAATTGTGATTCTGTTTTTGGTTTAGTTTCTTTTGCTTCTCTTTCAAAAATTCTTTTCCAAATTTCACTATCCGAATATCTTAGTTCTTCATTTGCTCACCACTTATTTCTAGAAATGATTTTAATTCAATTAAAATCAAGATCAGAATAAACTATATTAACAATAAAAATTAATGCTAATAATATTAAAGAAATAATTTTTTTCATTATTAATTTAAGTTTTAAAATATACTCAATCTAATTTAGATTTTTACTAATTTAGTATAATCATAATTTTTATATAACAAAAGTTTTAAAAAAATTAAATAATTTTATTTACATATATTTTTCTAAACAAAACAATTCAAACAATTAAAATTAATATTATATAAAAACTAGGATAAAACCATTCGGGTACACTATAAGATTGTGCTGGAGCTCTAAAAAAATTGTCTATTAATCGAAAAATTAAATAAATTAAACTTGTAACAAGAATTGTAATTCAATTTTTTTTTATTTTTTTCAAAATAAAAATTCAAATAAAAAAAATTAATAATCAGGCAATCATTTCATAAATTTGAGTTGGATAAACAGGATGAACTTCAAAAAATTGTCAAAAATTTTTTAATAATTGAAATTTATGTGCAGGACTAAAAAGAGGAAAAGTTATTCAAATAGAAAGATTTGTCTCTTTACCAAAACAACAACCTGCAAGTAAACATCAAATTCTTCAAACTATAATTCACAATCATATAAAAGGAGAACAAATATCAAGAATTTGCCAATAATTGAATTTAAAAAATTTTGATACCAAATATACTCATAAATAAGCTCCAATAAGTCATCAAATTATTGCTTGTCATTGAAAATTTAAATTAAATAATAAATCTGGATTTTCAAGGTATATTTCTTTATGAAGAAAAAAATGAAATCATCTTGCTCAAATTATAGCCAATACTGATGAAACTAGAAATAAAATCAAAAGTTTTTTCTTAACAAATCATTTTTTTGTTAAAAAAAAGAATGATAGTAAAACCACAACTAACCATGAAGATATAAAACATAATCTGTAAGAATTAATAACAAATCAAAAAAAAATTATTTCTGGAAACATTTGATCGGAAATTAGAAGTTAGAAATTAAAAAAAAAAAATTAAAAACTTATTTAAGTTAAGCTTTAAAATAGGAATGATAAAAATTATATAAATAAAATTTTTGATTATTATTTAATTTTTTTATCAATTATTTGCAAATGAAGGAATTGGAATTGATTTCACTAAATTTTTAATATCAATTCTTTGCAATATTTTTTTAAGAATCCATCAAAAAAAAGCAGCCCATTTTTGAGGTCAACTAAGATTTTCTATATTTTTAGATGTTCATGGAAGTAAAAATCAAGAAAAAAACCAAAATAATTTATCATTTTGTATAGCTAATTTTATTAAAATATCACTACTAATTTGAGATAATCACATAGCAGTTCATGCTACCATACCTGATTCTCAAAATCAAAGAACTATTGGTAAAAAAATTGCAGCAATAAATTTTTCTTTTGTATCTAATAATTCAAAACAAGAACCTGCTATGTCTAATTTTGGAGCTATTCACTCTTTTGTAATATGCTCTAATCATTTAGATACTCATCACATTGTATTTCCCATAAATATTAAAAAATTATCTTTAAAATTTTTAACATCAGAATCTTTTATGCCAAGACTTTCTGCTATTTTTTTGTACATTTCATCAATTTCTTTTATTGATTTTTCGATATCGGGATTTTTATCTTTTGATTCAGCAGATATAATTCACAACATTCTTCTAGTAAGATTAATTGCAATTAACTTTTCTTCTGGCTTTATTTTGTCATCAAAAACAATGTTATTTTTTTCAAATTTTACTCAAGGTATATTTTTTATTTGAATTAAAAGTGCATATTTTGGATCAATAAATTCTATAGATTCATCAAATTTACTATCCAAAACTTTACGATTTTTTTCTGCAATATTATATCAATCTAATATTGTTGAAATATTATCTCATTTTTCTACTTTTACTATACCCTCTTTTAAAAGATTTTCTTTTGATAATAATTGTAAAATTAATTTTCAAGAATCTTTTTTTTCGAATTGTAAAGTATTAATTTGTTGTAAAATATCATTGAACCAAATTATTATCGTATCTAATTTTTTTATTATTTCTGGATGATTTTTTAAAATTTGTTTATCTTTATTGAGAGAATTAACAATATTATCTACAAGCTGTTTTAATTTATCTTTTTGATTTAATTCAATATGACTATTATCAATTTTTTTCTTTACTGATTCTACAATTTCTTTAGCTATTTCTACCATAAATTATTAATTAAAAAGTAAGTCTAATTCATCACTTGCTTGATTTTTTTCTTTCTCAAATAATTCATTTTTAACTATATTCTGTAAAAATACTATAAATGCAGAATAAAATGAAATTGAAATTAATTTTTGTACATTTATTATATTTTTTTGTTGATTTTTAAACTTTTCAAGAAAATTAATTACTTCATCTTCTTTTCATTCTCAAATATTATCTATTAAAAACACTTTTTGTTCTTCTGTCATATATAAATAATCTTTTAAATACAAAGATATTTTTGAATTTTTTATCATTTTATAAAATTATAAATATTATTACTTTTTTATTTATTTCAGTTTTTTACTTCTTTATTTTCTTTAACTTGTTTTATTTTGGATCTATTAAATTTTAAATCAACTATTATTTTTGCTTTTCATCAACCAAAAGTAATATTAAAAGTTCAATTTAATAAATAAGCTTTATCATCATCTAATGCTTGAAGTGATAATTTTCAACTTGCTCAATCTTTTGACATAGATGAACTTATTATTCAATTAGAATAAGTAAAATTCATAGGATCTAATTTTCAGTCTTTAAATTTTATATTTATTAATCAATAATCAGCTCATTTTGGTGTAATTATGGTAGTAGCTGGCATTACTTTTCATTTTAACATTCTTAAATCAAAAGTAAAATCACATCCTCATTCTAATCAATCTTTTTTTGGTTTATTTTTAGCAGCTTCTATTTGTGATATCATTTCTTGAGACAAAATAACATCTTTTATAGTCATGCTTCAATTAAGCCATTCTCAAGTTAAACTACTAAGATCTGGAGCTAATATAATTTTGAATCTTGTTTTAAGATAATCTGCATATAATTTTGATCAATCTGGCACAGTAAACCAAAGACGAGCTCAATAAGCTATATCATCAATTGATATTTTTTTATCCATAACCATTCATTTTAATTCTGACAATTCTGGACGTTTTGTATCTTTCATCATTTTTTCTGCAAAATGGTAAAGGACTTCAAGTTTGTTTTCATAATCCAAACCTTTATCCAATCATTTAGGACCTGTAGTTGTATCAAATAAATTATTATCCTTAAAAACTCCTACTAATAATCTTAATTTTTCTTCTTCTTTTTTAAGCTCTTCTTCTTTTTTAGATCTTTCTGTAAATTGTCTTCTATAAGATTCTTTTACTCAATCTCTTACTCTATCTTCCTGGGCTGGAGTTAATTTTGGTAATCAAGATTCTAATCTAACAGAGTTTTCTTTTTTAATTGCTTCAATACATAATTGACGTCATATTCATCTCATCTGTGACC
This sequence comes from uncultured Candidatus Peribacteria bacterium, assembly GCA_964446905.1. GTDB lineage: Bacteria > Patescibacteriota > Gracilibacteria > BD1-5 > UBA2023 > CAYRGR01. The sequence goes on along the minus strand of CAYUQQ010000019.1, from coordinate 3,449 downwards.
AAACAGTATCAAAATCATCTTTTTCATTATTATATCAATAAAATTTTGCATTAGATCAATCACGAAAGGCCACATAAGCTGCTTCAACTTCATTATTTTTCCAACTTTCAATTTGATAATCTACAACTTCTACTGCTATTTTACCAGCCGCAGTTATTATAAATTTATCAGCAATTTGTTCACCTATAATTTTTGCTGCATCTTTATATTGACCACCAGCAATATATCAAGCTGCTTTTGATACGGCTACAATATCTTCTGCGGCATCGCCAGCTATATTACTTAAACCTTCTTGTAATGCAGATTCGTCTACAATTTGTGCTATTTTTTTACCAGCAAGAAGTGCTATTTTTTGGCTTAAATCTACTCTATCTCATTCTTTATAAGAATCATAAATGCCCTTATATCAATCATCTTTTAAAACGTCCGCTAAAACTTTACCTTTTATAGTTTTATCAGATATTCACATTTTTTCTAGTGTTAAATCTATTATCTGCTCGGCAACATGATCTGAAACGCTATTTATACCATCCTTCATTTGTTTATCCAAAGTTTTTGAATGTACCCAATTTTCAGTAATAACAGTATCATCTTCGATTTGATTTGCTCCAAATAATGAAAAATGAAAAGTATTAAAAGTGATTAATTTTTTTTCTGTATCGACTGATAATGGTTTAATATATTCCCATTTTGAGCCATCATAATAAGTTACACGTAGACTTCAAGTACCTCGCACCATATTTATATCACTGTCATTATATTTAAAAGTAATAGTTACTGGCTCGTTTAATCTATTTTTATCACTAGCTGTAATTTCTATTGGAGATCCAAGCATTTTTACTTCTTTACCAAAATATTCTGGTACTGAATCTGGAGTTTTTAATTCTACTTGAGTCTCTCAATCAAAAGTATTTTTTGGAATCACAATAGATGCTTTGTCTTTTTCTATGTTACCCAAAGTATTATCTGTACCTGTTGAAACTTTTGTTGTAATTGGTTTAACAATTGTTTTTTCATACTTCCAAACTGTATCTCATTTTATAATTTTATTTTCTGAAACACTTGTTATATTATTAGAATTAGAGCCAAAACAACCAGTAAGAACAAAAAAAGAAGCAATAATAAATATTATTAAAATTATTTTATTTTTTAAATTATACATATAATTAAAATTAAATTATAAAATATATAACCCAAATTTTATATAAATAGAAAAAAAAGTAAAATTTAATTTACTGAACAAGCTCATATATTTGTATGTGCTTTATTATTTAAATACAAAATATACTAAAAACGAATTGATCAACATTCGCACGGAGAGTAAACTAATCTGTTTTAATGGTTTTTTAAAAATAAAAAACTTAAAACCAAATCTGATCTCTTATAATATTTAAATATTTGTTTTAAATTTCCTTAATTAATTATTTATGTTCTTCTTTTATTTTTTCAGCTATATTAATTAATTTAGAATTAATAGAATTTTTTACATATTGGCTATCTAATACTTTTTGAATATTAAAAACAAGTATTGATAAATCACTATTTCAAGAATTAAGTTTCGCTAATTTATCAGCAAGATATCTTAAGGCCTTAAAAATTGGCAAAGCTGATTTACAATCATTTAAAAATAATGCGAGTACATTTTTTACTATTTTTTGCTTCGTATTTATATATTCATTTTCAGAAAAATATTGTTCTATAAATTTTTTCCAATTAATATAAATTATTTCTTCCAAAAAATTATCATATGACATATTATTTTGTTTTTGTTTAATAAAATTAATTATTGGATTAATAAATTTATTTGAATATGCTCATCATCATACTCAATCGTTATGATTTGTAGAAGAAGAAGCTCATTTTGTAACTTCTCAAACAAAATAATTTAAAAAATTTATTATAATTAATACAGTTTCTTTTTTTAATTCTTCAGATCAATCTCAATAAAAAATATATTTTAATAATTCATCATTGGTACAATCTTTAAAATTAATTTCACAATTATTCATAAAAGCTTCTACCTCTTTACCTTTATTTTTTTTCATATTTTCTAATACTAATTGTAATTTAGTATTTATTGAAATTTGATTAAAAACTTCATTATTAAGCCTAATTTTTTCTTCATTAAGTTCAGTTTTTTCTAAATTTAATTTTTCTATTTCTTGCCATGATTGTAATAAGTCTTCTTCTAATTTTTTTATTTCATCTGTATCAATATCTTGTAATATATTTGATTGTTTATTGTTTCAAATTTTAGAAATTTTTTTTAATTTTTCTTCAAGAATATTTATTTTAGATTCAAAATCTTCTATTAATAATTTTTGTTTACTAATTGTATAATTATCAACATCACTTTGTCTCTTTAAAGAAATATTTTCTTGTTTTATATTTTTTAAATCCAAAATCATTTGCTCTAATTTTTGAATACTTTTTCATTGAGAAATATTAACATCTTGTAATTTTTCTATTTCAGATAATTTTTGCATGGCAACTTCAAGTCTTCTATATATAATAGAAAATTTATAAGGATAATTTCTTATAAAGAAAAATATTCAAGTTCTAACACTATTAATAATATTTTCTATATCTTTAACATTTTTATTTAATTTATCTTCTATAGAATTATTTTCTATAGAATCATTTAATAAAACTTTATTAGATTTATTATCCAAAACTTGAGATTCGTTATTTCAGATAATATCTTCTTTTTTTAAAATACTATTTATATTTTTGTTCATTTCATTAAGCAAATAAACAGTATCTTTTGAAAAAATAAAATTATGATATATTTTTATAGATTTTATTTTTTCAAAAATTGATTTATTACTTATAATAATTCAAAAATCACCAAAACTAACAGAAAAATTTTTAATGTTATTTATAATAATATCAGATATAACATTAATTATGTTTAAAAGAATTTCATTATGTTTTTTTCAATTATCTAATTCAATTAAAAAATTTTCTATTGTATTATTTATATCCTTTAAAATTTTAGTTTTATTATTAATAACACTTTTTTTAGCAGCATCAATATCTTTTCTAAATTCTGTTCTACATCTTTTTTTGATTTTAAAATTTGATCTCATGCTTTCAAGTTCGCTTAATATTAAATCCAAAGCTTCATTATAATCACTTAAAAGATCTTTTACAATAAAATTAATATACATTAAAAAAACTTCATTTTTATTATTTTTTTTATTAAGTTGTAATAATGATTCTCATAAAGACATATCTATATCATGATTATTTATATCATTCATATTTAAATAATTTAATAAATAAATTAATTTGTATTTTATAAAAATAAAAACAAAAAAGTCAATTATTTTTGCATTCAATTTTGCCTACACTAATTAAAACTCAAAAAATTATCAAATACCAAAACAAAATTAATTAACGCTCACATGTAATATCTAATATATTTTAAAAATAGAGTCTTAGGGAAA
>CAYUQQ010000018.1:0-11957 GCA_964446905.1 uncultured Candidatus Peribacteria bacterium | reverse complement strand
GTCAAATTGCTTTTGCTCAATAATTATTTAATTTATCTATTAAATCAGAAAAAACTTTTTCTTTTAAATTTAAAACTTTTAAGTCAGTCTTTTGTAATTCATCGAGAGTTTTATTATCAATTTTAATAACAACGATTTTATTGGAACCATTTGAGATATTATTTTTATATAAAAATAAATAATTTAAAATAGCTCAAGAAGAAGCAAAAAATAAATAATAAAAAACAACACTTACTATACTTATAATTAATAAAAGAAAAGTAAAATGTTTAATATTTTTGTACATAATTTTTAATTTTATAGCATTCGTCTTAAGGTTATTACCCCTTTTTTATTCCAATTTTGCAACAATCTATATATAAATATATAGTTAAGCTCGACCTGATAAGCACGAAGACCTATCAACTAGGCTCGAAACTAAATTGGTTTTTTATTTGAAGGAAAAAAAATAGAGTATTAAAGCCATTAAGACAAATGCAAATGTATTATACAAAAATTATTTTAATAACAAAATTTAATTTAATGAATATTTTTTAAAATATTAGTTTATTTTAAAGAGTTATTAGTTTATAATTAAATAGAATTTAAAATTATTTGACAAATAAGCTAAAAACTTTAGTATATTATTTTAATAAAAACAAATTTTATAATTATTTTATTGTAATTATAGTTCATATAATTTATGAAAAAATTTAAATTAATATATATATTTTTATTAATTTTTTTATTAACATCATGTAATAATGAATATTTAGATTTTCATTTGCAAAAATATTTATATATAGAAAAACAAAATGAAATAGTAAAAGAAAATAAAAATTTTAATTTAAATAATATTGAAGAAAGAAACTTTGAAATTTATATTACACCAGATAAAACATTGATAGATAATATTATTAACTATATTAATAATGCTAAAAAAAGAGTGTATTTGGAAGTTTATATTTTAACAGAAAAAAGAATTATTAAAGCATTAAAAGAAGCTTATAATAGATGAGTTGATGTAAAAATAATTTTAGAAAAAAATGTATTTTGATCTCCTAATATAAATAAATCTTCTTTTGAAGAATTAAAAAAACTAGGAATATCTATTGTTTATGCAAATGAGGACAATTTTGTATTTACTCATTCTAAATTATTTATAATAGATGATTTTTATTTTTTATGAACATGAAATATGACATATTCGACATTTACAACAAATAAAGAATTTTTTATTAAATGAGATAATAAACAAGATTTATATGATTTAGAACAAGTTTTTTTAAATGATTTTAAACATATTCCTTACTTTACATGTAACACAAACCTAATACTTGCGCCAGATTGTAGTAGATTTAAATTAGAACTTATTTTAAAAAATGCAAAAAAATCAATTTATATTTATTCTCAATCAATGGAAGATGAAGAAATTAAAAAAATTTTATTAAATAAAAAACAAGAGAATATTGACATAAGATTAATATTATGAGATAAAAATAAAGTAAAATGAAATGTAAAAATAATTGAATTATTAAAATCAAATCAAATTAAATATATATCTCCAAAAAAACCATATACACATGCCAAAGTTTTTATAGTAGATGAAAAATATATTTATATATGAAGTGTAAATTTTACAAAAAATTCTATGGATAAAAATAGAGAAATATGATTTATATTTATTAATAAGGAAATTTCAGATAAAATGACAAAAATTTTTTTGCAAGATTTTAATTTATTACAATAAATTTTGATATTAATTTATAGCAAGTATAATATTTTCATAAAAATATGAAACAATTTTTATTGCAGAAATAATTAATTAAAATTTTTATATAATTTCTTATATTTTAAGTTTTTTAAAAAACTAACAAAAAATATGAAAAAATTTCTATTTACAATAACTATATTAATAATTTCTTGATTACTTATTTATATGTCTTTTTTAAAAGAACAAAAAATTATTAATAATAACGAATTGGAAGAAATACTTTCTTCAAAACAAGAAACATACTTGTTTGATACTAATAAAAAACAATTTATAAAAACGGTAAATGAAAAATATGATAAAGAACAAATATTTTATAAAAAAATTAATCAAATAGACGGTGTTTATTATTTTTCTAAAAATATTAATGATATTAACGTTAATGAAAATAATAATTGAAAAATTATTATAAATATTAATAAATGATTATATCTGTTTGTATTAAATGATATTTTTAATGATTATGAGATTAATAGTCAAGATTTGAGTATAAAACCAGATATAAATTGAATTTTTTTATTAAACAACATTAATGAAAATGAAATTATTTATAGTTATAATTCTGTTTTAAGACTAAATTTAATTTATAATAAAAAACAAGTTACATCATTTCAGTTATTTCCATCTCTTGTTTTTAAATATAATTCAAAATTTAATAATAATTTAAAAAATGCTGATATATTAAGAATATCTACAATTAATAAAATTTATTATTTAGATTCAAAAAGTGTTGATTTTGTTAATAATTTATTTTGATGAGATGATAAAAATTCATCTGATTTTTTATTAAACAGTATAGCTGATATAAATAATAAAATTAAAATTTTTAATAAACATTTTAATCAAGTTGTTTTTAATTTTAAATGAGAAAATTTAAAATGAGAAAATTTAATTTATAAATATCCAGAATTATTTATTAATAACGTTAAAAAAGATAGTTTTTTAAAAAACAGTCTTATAAAAAACATAATTTGATATTTAAAAAATATTTACCAAAAAGATACTCAAAATAAAAATTTTGAAGAAATTATATTAAATTTAATAAATGAGCTCAAAAGTCTTTGAAAAGATCATTATAATGAATGAATAAATATAATTAAAAATTATTATTATTTATCATATTTTTATTGAACCATACATGATAAAGTATTGTTATTAAAACAAGAAATTTTTATAGATTTTATTTCTGATATTTTAAATAAAAAAGAAAAAGTTAAAAATTATAAAAACATAAAACAAATTTCAGAAATATATTTTGATTATAATTTTTGAAAATTAGAAATAAACTCCTTATATATTATTTTAAATAATTATTTAACTGAAATTTTAAAAAATAATAAAATAAAAAGTGATCAATATGATGTTTTATCATATTTTTTATCACAATATGTTAATTGAAATATAGAAAATAATAAGGAGTTATTTAAAACATTGGTATATTTATTTAATATTATTAATTCTTATTATGATTCAATTGAGGATAAAACAAAAATAGCAAATATATTGCCTATAAATTATTTTAATTTTTCTTCTATTATAAACAAATTAAACAATATGATTTTAAAAAATTTTTTTATTAAAGATCCTAAATGATTTATCTTAAAAGAAGAATATGGTCCAAAACAAAACAAAAACATGTTTCCAAATGATATTTTATTAAATATAAAATCAATTTATTCTATATGAACAAAGTATCAAAACAGTAAAAAAGATCTTTTTTATAGTTTAATTTCCAATTATTCATGACAAATGAAAGATAATTATATTTTATTAGAAGATAAATTTAAAACATTAAAAAATATAATATATATTATAGATAATTATTCTGATTATATTTTAAAAATAAAATTAAATGAAGAAAGTAAAAATTTAACATGACTTAATTATGATGATGATTCTAAATTAACAGAAGAATATTTAATAGATTATTTGTCTCAATTTAATAATTTAGATATATCAAGTATGAAAATTTTAAATAATTATGAAAAAGATGGCTTTTATGAAGTTTCTGTAAATATATTAAATAATAATTTTAATTTTAAATTAAAAAAAGAGTGATCCATGGTTTATGATTTAATTTTTCAAAATTTTTATTGAGTAAAAAATGAATCATTTTTTAATTTACCAGTTTCTCTTGATGAAAAAAAAGAATCTTTATGAGAAAAATGTAAAGATGAAAAAGATTTATTAAAAAAATATAGATGTGATTTTAAAAATATTTTTGAAACTATTTATTTAACAAAATTAACTAATGAATATAATAATAACGACACAACAAACACTGCTTTTAATAGTATAAATGATATGCCAATTGAAATACAGTTATTTATACAAAAAGAATTAATAAAAAAAGATTTTAAAAATATTTCAAATTTTTTAAATATTTGATTTCAAAATATTTTTGCTAAAATCAAAGATTGAGAATATGATATAGATGTTTTTAATATAAAAAAAGGTTTTAATTATAAAGATTTTTCTTATAATGCTGAAATATCTTGAAAATATATTTTTAAAAAACATTCTTTTTATAATTTAAAATTAAAAATAATTCAAGATAAAAATTATTTATTTGATTGAAGAGAAATTATAATAAAACCATCTCTTATTTTTGTAAAGGATATTGAATCAAAATTAAAATTTTTATGAGATTTTATTAACTATGCACAATCAAAATTTGATTTATCACAACAAAACATAATATTTGATTTAAATACCAATGAAATATTATTAGATAATGATAAATTTATTATTAATTTACAATAATTTATGAAAAAAGTTATAGCTATTATTATAATATGTGGTTTAATATTTTCCACTTTAATATCTGTTGTTTCTTTTGTTTATGATGATTCAAGTACTGAGAAACCAAGTTCAACATTAAATAATTAATTAAAATATTAATGCAATATATAAAATATATTTTATATAAATTGAAAAATGTTAATTTTTTTGAATTATTAACAATAATTCTTCTTATTGTGTTACCATTTTGAGTAATTTTATCTGTATTATTTCAATTTAAATTATGATTTTCAAAATTTGTTATTTATAAAGAAGTATTAGTAATTTTACTTTTAATTAATCTATTTTATCTTTTTTATAAAAATAAGATTTTTCCAAATTTTACATTAATTGATTATTTAATTTTTGCTTATATATGATATTTATTAATTATTTCAATATATAATTGATTATCAATAAAAGCTTTTATTTATTGATGAAGATATGATTTTGAATTTTTAATAGTATTTTTAATTTATAGACATGGTTTTTTATTTTTAAAAAATAAGTTAAATTATTATATAAAAATATTTATTTTATCATGATGAATTGCTTTATTTTTTTGAATTTTAGTAAGATTTTTTTTATGAGAAGATATCTTGCTTAGTATATGATTTTCTCCTAAATTAAGTTATTGGAATATTGGAGACAGCATACCAATTTATCACTGAATACAATGAGCAAATATAAGAAGATTTCAATGAATTTTTGATTGACCAAATCAAACAGCGTTTTTTATTATAATATATACATGATTAGTAATTCATATATTAAAAAATAAAAAAGATTTTTTAATATATATAATTTTGTTTTTATTTTTTATGATATGATTAATATTATTAACTTATTCAAGAAGTGCTATTTTATGAATTATTACATGATTTTGTTTAATATTTGTTTTGCACTTTAAAAATATCTTTAAAAGATATAAATCAATATTAATTATAATGATTACAATTTTTTTATTTTTATGATGAATTTTTTTTATTAGATATTCTAATACTATAAATAATATCTTTTTAAGAGAGTGATCATCGAAATGACATTATGAAAGAATGATAATTGGATTTAATAATTGGATAAAAAATCCTTTTTGAGCATGACTTGCTTCTAGTGGTCCTGCATATAGAATAACTCATAATATTACAAATATTGATGAAAAATATTATATTCCAGAAAGTTGGTTTATACAACAACTAATAGAATGATGATTTGTTTGATTTATTTTATTTTTAATAATTATGTGATATTTTTTAATAAATTTACATTTTATAAGTACTCCAATTTTTACTAGTTTTGCAGCCATATTGGTTATGAATTTATTTTTGCATACATTCGAAGCAGTTTATGTTTCTATTGCCTTTTTTTTATTTTTATGAATGTTTTTTAATAATAAAAAAATGGTAAAATAATAATTTTTTTGTAATTTTTTAATAATAATTTAATTTCAGCTAAGTTATTAGTCATAAACTATTAACCAAAAGCTATTATTTTATTTTTTATGAAAGTAGCAATAATACATGAAATGTTAATTAAACTATGATGAGCAGAAAATGTTGTGCAAGATTTTCTTGATTTATTTCCAGAAGCAGATCTATACACTCTTATTTATGATGAAAAAAAAGTATGATCTAAATTTCCAAAACATAAAATAAAAAAAGTTCCAAATATTACTCAATTTATTTATAATATAACTTGAAAACAATATCTTTGCTTACCTTTTATGAAATATGCAATAGAAAGTTTGGATTTAAGTTGATATGATTTAGTAATATCGTCTTCATCTTGATTTGCACATTGATGTATTACAAAACCAGAAACGACTTTTATTGTTTATTATCATACTCCAGCAAGATTTTTATGGGACTGGACCCATAATTATACAAAAGAAATGCAACAAACAAAAACAATAAAAAGTTTTTTATATAAAATTGCAAATATGACTATTTTAAGATCAATATTTAATAATTTAAGAAAATGGGATTACATAGCATGACAAAGACATGATTTTGCTATTGCTGCATCAAATCAAGTAAAACAAAGAATATATAAATACTACAAAAGAGATTCTACTACAATTTATCCTTCGGTTTATGTAGAAGATTTTAATATTTGAGAAAACCCTCTTAATAAAAGATCTTATTACATAATTGTTTCAGCTTTAACAGCATTTAAAAAAATTGATTTAGCAGTTAAGGCTTTTAATGAAATGTGATATGATTTATTTATTATTTGAGATTGAGAAGAAATAAGCTATTTAAAAAATATTGCAAAATCTAATATTAAATTTTTATGATATTTATGACACGATGAACAAAATATATATTATAAAAATGCTAGATGAGCAATAATGCCATGAAGAGATGATTTTTGAATTGTTCCACTTGAGGCTATGGCATCATGAGTACCCATGTTTTGATTAAGAAAATGATGACTTACAGAAACCTCTATAGAATGATTAACATGAGAGTTTTTTGATTATGATGATGTAGAAGAATTTAAAATAAAGTTTCAAATTTTTCATCAAAACATTGAAAATAAAAAATATGATAAAATTAAAATTCGGTCCCATGCATTAAAATTTAATAAAGATAGATTTTTATCTGAAATCAATAATTTTACTGAAAAAATTATTGAAAAAAACTCCTAAAATTTTAGGAGTTTTTTTATGTTTTTATTGTATTTTATACATTTTTTCTGTATCTAATAAACATAAATCATAATATAAATGCTATTAAAATTAAAGCATAGATTTCTGGTCATGTTTTTACTTTAACTGCTTGTTTAATTACTTCTTCTGTAGGTTTTGGAGTAGTATTGTTATAATAAGCAACACACTCTGTAATTGTTTTTTTATCTAACTCAACTCATTGAGAATCAATATCATGATAAGCGGCAGATATTTTTAATAATCATACAGGTTCATTAATAGCTTTGTCAGTAGATTCCATTGAATAAGATGCTCAAAATTCTGATTCTAAAAAATTAACAGTATTATTTCAATCTAAAATAAATTCTTCTTTATTAGTCTTTCATTTTGTCCAAATAATATCATTTGCGAATTTCCAAAATTTATCAGATTCTTGAGGATTAATTAGCCATTTAGTATTATTTCATCAAAGATTTATAAATTCTGGAAATATTTGTTCTTCTTTATAGATAATTTGTTCAGAAGTGTTTGAATTAGTCCAAGAATCAAAAAGATTAGTTATTTTTTCTCAAGTAGCAATTTTTCATCAATCAAAACATTGATCACATACATTTTGTGTATAAAAATCTTTGTCACAATTAACTTCAGCATATTCTCATACCTTTCATTTAAAAGGAACTAATGGTGTGGCTGCTGCATTAAGAGAAGATTTAACCTCTTCTCAAGATCAATTTGAAGTATTTTCTAAATTTGAACCAGAACCAGAATCTGAATCCATATTTACATTAACATCAGCAACTTCTACAGGAGCTACTTCTGGTATATCTACAGAAATATTGTTTCATCAAGTTCATTCTTCAGCAAAAACATTAAAAAAAGTAGATACAAAAATTAGTATCGAGATAATAGTTTTATATATCATAATATGATAGTTAAAAATAAAATTTATTTTAATTTTATTTTTTTGTTTTATTTTGTCAAAAAATTTTGAATTTTTATAAGTTTGATTAAAATGAGTTTAATTTTAATTTAAAATAATTTTATTTATTAATTTTTAAATTTATGTTATCTAATATTAATTTAGAATTAGAAAAAGCAATAGATCATTTAAAAAATGAACTTGCTAAATTACAAATCTGAAGAGCAAATCCTTCATTAATAGAATGAATTTTGGTATATTCTTATTGATCAAATCAGCCTATTAAAAATTTGGCCTCTGTTAGTATTTTGGATTCTCAAACATTAAGTATTCAACCATGGGATAAAGGAATTTTAAAAGATATAGATAAATGAATTACAGAATCATGATTATGATTAAATCCTCAAAATAATTGAGAATCTATTTTAATTAAAATTCCAACTTTAACACAAGAAAGAAGACAAGAATTAGTAAAAATAGCCAAAAAAATAGGTGAAGATAATAAAATAACAATTAGAAATATTAGACATGAATATCTTAAAAAAATTAAACAAGCTGAAACAAATAAAGAAATTTGAGAAGATATTTCTAAAATGCAAGAAAAAGAATTACAAAAACATATCGATGATAAAATAAAAAAGGTAGATGAATTATTAGAAAATAAAGAAATAGAAATAATGAAAGTTTAATATATTTATAAAAATTCGATAGACAGTCTTGTAATAACTAGACTTAGTATATAAAAAAATATTATTTAATTAAATCCTAATAAAGGTTCTAAAATTTCTTCTCCTAAAATATTTTTAAAAAAGTTTTTGTTCTTTACAATAATTCAATATAATAAGTTAAAATTTCCTATTAAAAAATCTTATTTAAACACTTTATTTTTTAAAAATAAATACATATGGAAACATTTATTATAATTATAATAGCCTTTGCTCTTATTATTGCTTTTAAAGCAATAAAAATTGTACCCCAAGGATATGCTTGATTAGTATGTAATCTGTGATCATATTCAAATACTGTATGATCTTGACCTACTTTTTTAATTCCATTTTTTCAATCTATTATTATAGTAGATGTAAAAGAACAAGTTGTTGCTGTACCAGAACAACAAGTAATTACAAAAGACAATGTTTGAGTTAGTGTTGATGGAGTGGTTTATGTACAAATACAAGATCCATACAAAGCTCAATTTGAGGTACAAAATGTGTTTTTTGCAGTTATCAATCTTGCTCAAACCACATTAAGATCAGTTTTGGGTACAATGACACTTGATGATACTTTTTCAAATCGTGAAGTTATTAATGCTCAACTTCTTGCCACCTTGGATCGTGAAACAGTAAAATGGTGAATTAAAGTAATGAGAGTAGAAATAAAAAAACTAGAACCACCAAAAAGCGTGCAAGATCAAATGAATATGATTAAAAATGCACAAAGTGATAAAACAGCAAAAATTACTGAAGCGGAAGGTTATAAAATAGCCTTAATAACAAAATCGGAAGCAGATAAAGCACAAAAAATTTTGGAAGCAGAAGGACAAAAACAAGCAAAAATTTTGGAAGCAGAAGGACAAGCACAAGCAAAAATTGCTATTGCAGAAGCAGAAGCTAAAAAAATAGAATTAGAATCAATGGCTGCTCAAAGCTTCTTTACATGAAGTGCTGTTACAAAAGAACAATTAAAAGTTATAGAAAACTCTTTAGGATGATGAAATACAAAATATATTTTAGATAGTGATATACTTACTAGTATAGGTAAAACTTTTTGAATCAAATAATAAATATTTAATTTTAATATTTTTATGGAAATTTTATATATTTGGCTTGCTATATGAATATTTTTTATAATCATAGAAATGATAACCGTTACTCTTTATTGACTATCTATGAGTATTGCGGCATTTGTTGTGGCAATTTATGTTTACTATACATGATCTAATTCTGCAGATGTTACGCAAATAATAATTTTTGCAATTATAAGCACTCTTTGTATTTTTATTTTTCCAAAATTTTTTCATTTATCAAAATGAACTGCAAAAATTTGAATAGAAGCTTATATTGGAAAATCTTATAAATTAAAAAAAGTATGAAAAGATTGGAAAATAGAAATAGACGGTGTTGATTATTTAATAAATGATGAAAGCGTTACTGATACATTTCAAATTTGAAAAAAAGTAAAAATTATTTCATTTGAAGGCACTTCTTTATCTGTAATTGAAAATTAAAATTTTATAATTTTTTTAATAATTTTGCAAAAAATATTAATATATATTAATATTTAATAAGAATGATATTTATTTTTGTTGATTTTTTTTCTTTTTAAAATCTTTTAAATTTCCACTATTACAAAATTATTAAATAATTTTAATTAAACATGTTTAAAAAAATTAAAGAAAAAAGAAATAAAAAAATATTAGAATTACATAAAAATATTTTATTTATTATATGATGAATTTTAAACGATTCTGATTTTATTAAATTAAAAAATTATAGACATCATATCTTTTTTAATAGATATGAACATTTAATAAATACATCTATTCTTTCTTATAAAATTGCACGATACTTAAAGGCAGATATTAATGTTTGTACTTTAGCATGATTATTACATGATTATCATTTTACAAATATTAAATCTTATAAACATTGACTTATTGCCTCTTATAATGCTCAAAAATTTTTAATAAATCAAGAAACGAGTGAATTAATAAAATCTCATATGTATCCTTTTTGAAGGAAAATTATAAAAACTAAAAAATCAAAAAATTTTTGGGTTTTAAAATTTGCTGATATGTTTTGTGCCGTTTATGAAATAATGTATTCTATATTATTTTTTTCGTTTAAATATAAAAATAAAATTAAAATGAAAAAAAATAGAACTTTTTTAGATTTTTACGAACAAAATAAAATTAAAGAATAATATGTTTTATTTCATCAATAAACCAAAAGGAATTTCAAGTTTTTTTGCCTTAAAAAAAATCAAATCAAAGTTTCAAATTAAAAAAATTTGACATAATGGTACTCTTGATCCATTAGCAGAGTGACTTCTTTTTGTTGCTACTGATAATTCTACAAAACTGCTTACATATTTAGAAAAACAAAATAAAACATATTATTTTGAAATGAATTTAGATTGATTTACAGAAACTTGAGATTTAGGTTCAGAAATTAATTTTTTAGATAAAAAAAATTTAGATAAAAAGTCAAAAACAATTACTCTTGAAAAAATTAACACAACTGTTAATAAATATTTTTTTTGAAAAATTAAACAAGTGCCCCATAAATACAGTGCTATAAATATTAATTGAAAAAGAGCCTATAATCTTTCACGAGAAAATGAAAAATTTGAAATTTTACCAAAAGAAAGAACAATTTTTTCATATAAAATTATTGATTTTAAATTTCCAAAAATTAATATTGAAATGGAGGTTTCATCTTGAACCTATATTCGCTCTATAGCTGAAGATTTATGAAAAAAATTATGAGTTTGATGATATATAACAAAATTAATAAGAACTAAAATTTGAAATTTTTCTTTATCTAAAGCAAAAAATATAGAAAAAATTAAAATAACTGATAATATTTGATATGATATAGTTTTTCCATGATTTAAGATTTTTGAATTAAATGAATTAAATAGTAATCAAATTAAAAATTGAATAATTTTAAAAAACATATTTGACTTAATAGAATGAGAAAAATATTTTATCAAAAATAATAATCATTATATCTCTTTAATTGAAGTAAAAAATAATAATTTAATAGTTTTAAAAAATATTTTAGAATAAGAAAAATACTAATGGCTCTAAATTTTCCACCGTAACTTTTTTATGTGATTTTTTCTTTAAATATGCT
>CAYUQQ010000017.1:0-12113 GCA_964446905.1 uncultured Candidatus Peribacteria bacterium | reverse complement strand
CACTTGGTGATCTATATGAACATTAAAAGATAAAGATAATTTAAATTATGTTACAAAATTTAAACCTGTTTATTTTTTGGATAAAACTCCAATAGAATCTTTTAGTATAGCTTTATATAAAAAATATATTCAAGAAAATAAATCTATATGACAACAAAATAATGAATACATTATCAATCCATTCACAAAAATGCCTTTAGATGAAGATTGAAATATGTTAATTAGATTTTTTAATTTACCACAATGATATCCAAACTATTCTTTAATTGATGTAATTAAATGAAAAATTAATTGAGAAATTTTTAAATGAAAAATAGTTTTAATTTGAGAATATGGTACATTAATTCATGATGAATTTATAAGTCCTGTCAATCCAAATATTCCAATGCCATGAGTAGAATTTCATGCAAATATGCTAGACACTATTTTAACTCAAGATTTTTTACAAAAACAAAGCACAAACCAATCTATAATAATATTATTGAGTTTAATTTTATTATTAATAATAATCTTTTATTTTACTCCATTTATAATTTCTATTTTTGCTTTTTGAATATATTTATTGGTTTTAATATTTTTATGAAGATATTTATTTTCTGTCTGAATTGTAATTAATTTATTTGCATATATTACAGTTAGTTTTTTAACTTTTATTATTACATATTTATATAAATATTTTATAGTAGATAAAGATAAGCATTATATACAAAATGCTTTTTCTATGTATATTGCACCAGAAGTTGTACAGCAAATTGCCAAAAATCCAAAAGCATTATCTTTAATATGAGAAAAAAGAGAAATAAGTATATTTTTTTCTGATATTGCATGATTTACTACGATTTCAGAAAATTTAAATGCAGAAGATCTTTTTAAATTTTTGTGAGAATACCTTTCGGAAATGACAAATATTTTAATACAAAATAAATGAACACTTGATAAATATATTTGAGATGCTGTTATGTGATTTTTTAATGCTCCTTTATTTATAGAAAATCATGAATATCTTGCATGTAAAACAGCTCTAGATCAACAAACTAAATTAACAGAATTAAATAATAGATGGTTATCAAAATGATTACCAAGTATTGTTGCTAGAATTTGAATTAATGCTTGAGAAGTAATGGTTTGAAATATATGATCAAAAAATAGATTTAATTATACTATTATTTGAGATCATGTTAATCTAGCATCTAGACTCGAATGAGTAAATAAAGAATATTCTACCAAAATTTGTGTAAGTGAATCTGTTTATTTAAAAACTAAAAATGATTTTATTTTTAGAGAATTGGATACAATTAAAGTAAAATGAAAAAATAAATGAATTAAAATATATGAATTGGTTTGATATTTAAATGAACTAAGTATAGATAATAAAAAATATAAAAATTACACAAAAGCATTATATTTATATTATGATTGAAAATATGAGGAAGCAAAAATTTTATTTGAATCAAATAAAAATGATTTAACTTCTTCTATCATGGCATCTCGTTGTAAAGATATTATAAACTGAAAAACTGTAGTAATTAATTGAATTTATGAAATGAAAAATAAATAAATTTAATAAGCACTGATTTGATCTGTATCACAATTAAGAGGATCTTCAAAACATTTTTCTATAGCAGTAGATCTTTGAGCTCTTTTTTTTGCTAATTCAATAACTGTTCAAAATGTTTCTTTACTAATTGTAGAAACTGTGCTTCAAAAAACAGGAACATAAGATGTGGCATATTCTAATCATTTATCTAATAATACAGCTCATTTCAAAACCTTTGCTTTTCAGGCATCAATTTTTCATTCAGCCAAAAGTTTATTAACTTGATCTACTCTATTATAAACTCACATAACTTCATCATATACTCATTTAATTTTATCATATTTAGATTTGGCAGATTCATACATTGCACTTCATTTTTCATATTTTTTCATAGCCCATTCCAAATCTCACAAAGATCTTTTTAAATCTTTTCATCAATTTTCTTCTATCCATTCTTTTGCTTTATCTCACATTTTTTCTAAAATTTCATCTTGTTTTTCTTCTACAATTCAATTTAATTGATCTTTTATTTGATCTACAAGATAATTGGCTTTTTCATCTGCAGATTTAATCATGGCTTGTTTTTTTGTAATTTCTTCAAGTTTATCTATCATATTATTAATATTTGTTTCAGAAGCTCTAAATTGAGTATATTCTTTAGATATAGCAGATTTAACATCTTCATCATCAATGTCTTTCATTATTTCTTCTCTTTTTTCTTTAAAATATTGAGTTTTTTGGTTATCTGGCATTAATTCATAAGTTAATTGTTTTTGTTTTTTTAATTCGTCTAATTGTTTTTTTAATACAGAATTCGATGAATCATTTTTTAATTTTGAAATTAAATCTTCAATTTTTGAATCTGATCATTTAATTTTATCAACCGTAGCTAATTGTGTTTTACATTGATTAAAAATTGTTTGATTAGGAAATTTTTGTAATTTTAAACATCAAGCTATGTCATCTTTGGCAATACTTTCATCTAAGATTTTTTTTCATACTCAATTTACACATTCTTCTTGAGTATATGACATAGGTCATCATTTAATTTTGGAACAAATAGTATAATCTTCTTTATTTTGTGCTATAGTTAAATAACATTTATCTCTTGGAGGATTTGATCAAGTATCTTTAAATTTTGTTCATTTTATTCTTTCACAATCTTTTGGATTTCATGATTGTACTGCAGTAAATTGATAACAATGATCTGTGTCTGGAGCCAAAGAACACATCAAATTTCATATATTAGTCAAAAGACTACATGAATTTAATAAAGTTCATACAAAAAATAATATTAATAATTTAATACCAACAAAAATTTGATTTGATTTTATAATTAATTTCATAATTAAAAATTAAGAATTAAATTTTTTTATAAAAATAGTAATTATTACAAATAATAATGATGCTATGCTTGCAAATATTAATGGTTTTGAAAAACTATCTATTAAGTATATTGCAATATCTGTATACCTTGGTTCATAAAAAAATAATTGAATTCAAAAAACTAAATTAAATCAAAATACTGTTAGTAGTATAATTAAATTTACAATCCAAAAATTTAATCTTAAAATCCATTTTAAAAAACATAAAATATAAATTAAAACCATAATTAAAATTCAATATAAAACTGGCACATATATTCAATATTGTTTTACAAAATCATTAATCTTATAGCTTTCTATAACAATTTCTTTATTATTTCAAAATAAAAAATACACCGCATAAAATACTACTATAAAAATAAAACTACTTAAAAATGGCGTTAACTTAGATTTAACAAATCTAATTTTTGTTTGTTTTTCTTGCATATAAATTAATTAAATTTTAAAATTTTTCTAACATTGATATTCGATTTTCTATACTTGGATGTGTAGAAAAAAACTCATGAAACCATGATCAAAATTTGCTTTTTTTTGGAAAAGGATTAGCTATACACATAGCTGATACAGAGTCTTTTTTTATACTTTCAATAGTGCTATCAATACTAATATTTTTTAAAGCGTTTATCATAGATATTTTATCATGAGTAAGTTCTACGCTTCATGCATCTGCTAAGTATTCTCTTTTTCTTGAAACAGCAAGTTGTATTATAGGAAGTATTAAATAACCCAAAACCAATAACGTCAATCAAATTAAAATAAAAAATATTTTTGCATTTCAAGAATCTTTACCACCTTTGGATGATAAACCTATTCTAAATAAAATTTCTCATATTACCGCTATTGCTCAAATAAAAACTATTATAGTAATCATTAATAATCAATCTTTATTAATAATATGAGTTAATTCATGAGCTGCTACTGCTTCTATTTCGGATTTGCTTAATTTATTAATAATTCATCTAGAAAAAACTATCCAACATTTTTTTGGATTCCAACCAACAGCAAAAGCATTTAAGCTATCATCTTCAAGTATTCAAATATTTGGCACAGGTAATCAACGAGAAATGCATAAATTTTCTACAATATTATAAATTTCGGGATATTCTTTACGAGTTATAGGCTTGGCTTCTGTAAAAGAAAAAATAAGTTGTCTATGAAATATAAAAGAAATTAAACACCATACAAATAAAACTGGTATTAAAAATAAAAAAATATAACCAACTGTTTCAAATGTTTCGATTAAATATTTTTTATATACACATATATCTGGATTTTTGCTATTACAAGCTGGAAAAATTGTGGTAGGAATTTCTTTTATAGGTTCTCATTCTATAGTCTTAAGTGTACCATTTATAGCGTTTGTATAAAATTCTCTAACATTTTGACCATTATTGTCTCAAAAATAAATTAATAAAAAAAATACTATAAATAATACTAAAAAAAGTAATACGGGAAAAAATAATACTAAAATTATAGTTTTAAATCTGTTTGACCAAATAGCCGATTGAAGTCATATTACTGCCATATTTAAAATTTTAAATTTATATAAAATTAAAAAATATTTAAAAAAACTTAAAACATAACATTTTATCGAAAATTTATTTTATTTTTTTAATCGAAACTGCAAGATCGTCGATCAATTTAAAATATAAATATATTTTTAATAAATTTTTAAAAATTAAATTGTCTAAAATAAATATTAAAATTTTCTTTTATTTTTTTAAAACTCAACTTTTGGTGCTTTTGCTGCATCTTCTTTATTATCAACTTCAAAAGATTGTCATCTAGTAAAATTAAATATTCAAGCAATAATATTTGTAGGAAAAGATTCTATATATGTATTAAATTCATTTGTAGCAGAATTAAAAAACCTCCTTGCTGCCGCAAGTTTATTTTCTATATCAGATAATTCTGTCTGAAGTTGTAAAAAATTTTGATTTGCCTTAAGATCTGGATAATTTTCTGCTAAAGCAAAAATAGATTTTAAAGCTCATGTAAGCATATTATTTGCTTCCATTTTATCATCTGCACCTTTTGCATTTTGATAATTATTTCTAGCTTCTGTTACTTGTAAAAAAGTCTCTTTTTCATGAGTGGCATATCATTTTACAGTATTTATAATATTTGGTATAAGATCAAATCTTAATTGCAATTGAGTATCTATATCTGCAAAAGATTGTTCTCTATTATTTCTCATTTGGATTATGCCATTGTATTTTACAATTATAAATAATATAAATATGACAATAATTCAAATTAATATAAATAAAATTTCCATAATTTTTTAATAAAAAAATAAAATTATACCAAAACTAAATTGATTAAGAAATTGCGAAAAAAATTAAATTTAAAATTTTATATACCCAATAAAAATTGTTTGATAATTTTGCTGTAACAAAACCTAGTTTAATATAAAAGATCTTTAAAAATAAAAAAACCAAAAAATTAATTCTTATTAGGCACAATAAAATTAAATATTAATCCGAAATTTTTAAACTTAAAAAATCAATTTTGTTTAAGTGTATTATGATTATATTAAATTTTAAATGAAATCAAAATTTATTTATGTAAGTCTATTTATGTCTTAAAATAAATAAAAACTTAAGTAAATTTTTTATACAAAAATAAGACTTGTAAAATTAAATAAGTTCAGATACATATTGCAGTATTTGTGAAAAAGACTAAACTAGTCTTTTGAAGTATATTTTTATCCCTTATAATTTTATTTGGGTGGTAAAAATATACGATTACATTACTTGTTTAATATATATATTAATGGGAACTTTAAATATAAATAATACTTTAGAATGTAATTATAGAAATCTAAAGTGATTTAAAATATTAGAAAGAATAAGTTATGAATATAATAATCTTGTAGATAAAGAAGCAGAAAAAAGAATGAAGATATTATTTATAAGACAAAACTAATGTCAGAATAAACTTATACAAAAGATTTTGAAATATTTAAAAATGTAGAATTACAATAACCATTTCCATACTGGTAAAATTTGAATTTTTTTACTATCTATACTTAATTCTTCCTCTTCTTCATTATAAGTCAAAATTAATCAAGTTTTAAGGTTATGAGTGTCCATAGCTTCGCATAGTCAATCTATTTCTCTTTTTTTAGTTTCTGGGTTATTTATAGCATAACTTACTTGTATGGCTTCAGTAATAATTCATCATTTTCTAATTATAAAATCACATTCTTTTTTATTTCTGTGGTAAAACACTTCTTTTTCTCGTCTTTTTAATTCCAAAAATACTAGATTTTCGAGTTTTTGTCCAAGATTTTTGGATGAGAAAAAAGATATTAAATTCATAAAAGCCACATCTATGCAATAGACTTTTTTGGGATTTATTAATTGTTTTTTTAATGAATGATCAAACTTTTCAATTTGAAATATTAAGTAAGAATTTTCTAAATAATGCATATATGACTTAACAGTATTAACACTGCCAAATCATAAAAAATTTTTGATTTTATTATATGAAACCTCTTTTGTTATGTTACTCAAGATGTATTTTGAAAGTTCTTTAAAAGATTTTTCATCTGTTAGTTTATATCTTACAAGGATATCTTTGTAGATTATATCATCATAAACTTGTTTTATTATTGCCTCATTTTTATATTTTATATATTCTGGAATTCATCAAATATTAAAATATTCTTCAAAATAATTAAATATTTTAGCTCGTATTTCTGGTAAATATAAATCATTTTGATTAGAAGAAAAATTATTAAACAATAAAAATTCTTTAAAAGAAAATGGAAAAAGCTCTATTTTTATATGCCTTCAAGTAAGTTTTGTCCCGAGTTCTTTACTTAACATAGAAGCATTGCTACCAGTAATATAAAATTTATATTGTTCATCATAAAGCCTTCTAATAGCTAATTCCCAAGATTTGATATTTTGTATTTCATCAAAAAAATATGTCTTTTTGTTTTCGTTTAGTCCAATGAATACTTCAAATAATTTATCGAAATCGCTTACTTTAAAATCAAACAATTTTTCATCTTCAAAATTTATATAAGTATATTTTGATTTTTTTAAAAAACTATTATTTATTTGTTTCAATAAAGTCGACTTACCAACTCTTCTAAGTCAGGATATAATTATAATATGAGGCAAAGCCAAATCTTTTTTTATTTTATCAAAAATAAATCTTTCTATAAAATTATCATCTTTTAAAAAGATATCCGTTTGTCTTATGATAAGCTCTTTTAAAATTTCTTTATTCATTGGTAATGAAAACTATTATGTAAATTTGTTCATTGATAATGAACAATATTATTGTATAAAAAATAAATATAAAATCAAATTTATTTTAAAAATTAAGGGAAAAGTTTTAAGATAACAAAACCAAGATTATTAATTTTTGCAATTTAATTAAAAATATGGTAAAATAAAAGTATATTTATTTTTAAATTAATATTTATGACACAAGCAGAAGCATCATCAAGCACAAAAGAAACAGGCTTTGTAGCAAATACAGAAAAAACATTAAATGATACAATAAAAGTAAGTTCTTCCGAAGAATTATTACAAAAAGTTTTTGATAAAGAAAAATATTACCCTGCAGTTACAAATGACAAAAAAGAATCTTTTACAATTGAATTAACTCAGGCAGAACTTAATCAACTTCGTAAAGATATTTCACCTTTAGATACAAATGATAAAGAACAAAGAATTATCCAATATTATAATACAAAAAGAGAAATAATCAGAAAAGCAAATGAGTCCCAAACTTTTTTAAGAGACGCTAGAGACATTATTGATACCTTAAATATCGAAACAGTAAAACAAAGCTTAGAGTTAATGGTAAAAAATCCAGGATTTGCTCCAAGTGTTGCATCAGAGCTTATTGATAAATTATATTATAAAGACTATGTTGTCCATATTAAAAAAGATTCTACCACTACTCCCAATAAAGAAAAAATTTATATAACTCATGAAAATACTAGTATTAATCCTAAAGCAAAAGATTTGGAATATGTTATAAATGAATATTTGAATGCTACTTCAAGCGATAAAAAAATAGATATTTCTTATTTTAAAAAAGGTCTTATTTATCAAACATCATGGTCAAAATTAAAAGATTTTATTAAAAAAAATACAGATACAACATGAAGTAGATTAATTGATTGAAAATTAAAAATATCAGACTATGTTGATCATCTTAAAAAAGAATATGAAATAGACACTGATTTAACTGAAGAAATAATTTCAAAAAAAGTAACTTATCCAAGAGATAGAAATTTCCTTTTATCTTATATCAATTCTGATTTTAAAGAAGATGATAAAAAAAATAATGCTATGAATAATACTATGGAGGATTATGCAAAAAGATCAGTAGAATTATGACTTAACTTAAAAAACATATTATGAACACAAGAAAATACCAAAATAGAAACACCAAAATGTTCTGTAGATGTTCCCAAAGAAACAAAGGATGATTTACAAAATATAGATTGGTCTAAAGAATGAGAAAATTTTATAAAAGCTCCTGTAAGCACTGCTTTAAGGCTTACATGAAAAGTTGTTTCAAACTCTTGAGAATTAGCACCTTTTGTACTCATATGAATTTTATATTTTTGATTTAAATTTTTAACTTGAGAAGTTGATATAAAGGGGCATAAAATAGCCTGATGGCAAGTATTAATTTGAGGTCTTGCTGGTTTATGAATATTAAAAGGAACATGATTAACAGATATGGAATTGCCTAATTTGAGAACAACAGAAGGTATTAAAAAAGGTGTTAAAAAAATTAAAGATAAATTAAGTAATCAAGCAGAAAAGGCAAAAATAAAATTACAAATTTTGAAAGATTTTTGAAATAATATTGATGAAGAATGAGTAGAATTAATAACAAATAATTGGCACTTTTACTCTAAAGATTGATATGCTTTATGAGTACCTATAGATAATTGATTTTATAAAATGGATGATCTAAAAAAAGTTGCTTATATTGATCAAAACATACCAGATGGCGCAAATATATGAGGAAACTTAGGAATACAAGATGAAGATAAAAATGATTTTAAAAATTTTATTCAAACAATATACAATAAATGAAGAGAAAAATTTAGAAGCAAAGATGCTAATTTTGACGACATTGTCAAAAATAAAAATCTTATCTTAAAAGATTGTATTAATATAATATATGCAAACAATTTTAATGCCGCTTTTAATGCCTTATCAATAAAACCACAACAAACTACACCTGAAAATTCAAGCCTTACCAATGGACAAAAAAAGGGTATAGAGAAGATTATGAGTAATACTGAGATAAACACAATAATGGACAGTCAATATAGAGGTTTATCTATTAATTTAAAAGACTCTATAAAAAATAAAGATGACCTTTTGAAAAAATATATTGAATTTATACATAATACACAATTTTTAAATCTTAACCTTGACAAAGTTATATATACAAACGATCCAGATGAATGAATTTTTTTTAATAAACCAAAATTAAATAATGCAATAATTTATACAGATCCAATTAAACCACTTATATTAAAAAGAATATTGAGAGTTTATTTTTGAAAAAGTTATGATTATATAGATTTAAATAATTTTAAACAAACATATCGAGAAGACACTTATAAAACAAAAACTGTTAAAGATTTTATTGAAGGAATATATGTTTGACAAGGAAGTTAAAAATAATAATTAATTTATAATTTAACTAATTAATAATATGGCAGAAACAATAAATGTAAATTATGATGCATTTAAAAAAATGGAAAAATCAAATATGCCTAATATTGATAAATATATAAAAGATGATTATGATTTAACAAGTCAAGAATTATTAATAATAAAGCAAGATGCAGCACAAGAATTATTAAATTTTAAAAAAGAGATTGATAAAGAAGATACTCAGATAGCAACAGGCGACGATCTTATAAAACTTCGTAAAATGGTAGAAAATGTATTAGCAAAAAAAGATGATAATACAGATGCTGTTGCTGCTGCACCTGCTTTCCAACAAAATACAGAAGCTGCAAATCAAGGTAAGAATACTACAACTTCTGAACAAAAAACAATTGAAAAAAAAGAAGACAAAAGAGATGAAAATGAAATAAAAGAATCAATAAATAAAAAAATTGATGAGTATATAAAAGTAGCAAATAAAATCTCTAAAAAAGACTTAAGTAAGATCACAGATTCTATTGGAAGTGCATTAGAAGAAGAAGATTTACAAGAATATCATAATTTATTAAAAGCATTTAAATCAGATTATATATCCAATCTATCAAAACTTAGAGAAAGTGCTAATAATAATAATCTTATTATAGATTTAAATGATAATCAACAAATTAAATTTCCAGATAATAAAACAAAATTATTATATATTGAAGAACAACTAAAAATAATAGAAGAAATATGATTGGATGAAGTTTGAGTATTTTTTACAGTTAAAACATGGACAAAGGATAATATATGAAAAATTATTTGATGATTAATTGCTCTTTGAATATCATGACTTATAATATATAAAATTTATGCGCTTGGTCAAAAAATAATAAGTAAAGCCAAAAATTTATTTTCTGGTGGAGGAGATAGATCAGATATAAAATCTGAAGAAAAAAAGGACGAAAAAGAAAAGGAAAAACAAAAAAAAGTAGACAAAACAAAAGAAACTAAAGAGCTACGACAATCTTATATAGAAGAAATAAAAACTCAAGTTAAATTAGCATGATGACTAGATAAAGAAGGTAGATTAACGCCTCAAGCAGAAAAAATTATTAACAATTTAGATGAATTAAAAGATTCTACAAAACTTGGAACAATGAAAGAATATAAATTTATAAAAAGAGTGGGTAGTATGTGGGCAGATGAGATACAAATTACAAGAATAAAACATTTACCTTGAGTTAAAACAGTTGCAAAATTTTTACCAGAAACAGTTTTAAATAAACCTGTACGTACAAAACTTCCAGGTCCATCACATTGAGAAGGTAAAATAAAAGATTTAAATAATCAATTAAAAGCCAAAACTTGAATTAAAGATACATCTAATAATAAATTTAAAAAAGAAATAGATGATTTTATTAAAAAAGGAGAAGAATATTTTAAACATAATGAAGATAATTTACTATGATTAAATAAAAAACGATTGTTTCAGATATATATACATGAGCTGCTTCATGATTCTAAAACAAATCCTACACAAGCTGAATTTTATAGGACTATTAATTCAATTATAGACAACTGAACAATTAATAAAAATCATGGAAATGCAAATAAACCAAATTTTGAAGTAGCACCTATTGAAACACCAATAAAAGTGAGACTTTCGGATGCAGACTTTAATACAAAATTTCCAGAATTAACAAAAAACTATGAAGTTATAGAAAAATATCTTAAACATAAAATAAGTAAAGCTACTATTCCCACAGAAATAACATCACTTAATAATAGATTAGCTAATTTATATTTACTGCCGGACAAAGAGTTTGTTTGTAAGCCTTCTGAATTAAAAGGTAAATTTCTTGATGAAATAGCAATAATTTTATGAAAAACTAAAAAAGAAACAATTATAATAATAAATAGAGCCTCATCAGCAATTGCAAGATGAAGTTTACTCACAATTGATACTGAAAAATTTACGTTTTTAGAAAGTGATTCTTGATATAAACAAGCAGAAATACTTTTAGATGAGATTAAAGAATTGGAGAAAGATATAAGTAAAATTGAACAAGATAAATCAATTGCAAAACAAGCTAAAACAGAGAAAAAAAATACTATCGAATTAAAAATAACAGAAAAGTGGGATGCTTTACAAGATATTAAATTTATGGATATTAATAATAAAACAATGAGATTTAATTGATTAAATAAAGAAAAACTTTATCTAGATTCATCATGAAAAATGATTAATAGGACTGAAGTTTTTAAAAGAATATTTAAATGTGTAAAATAAAAATATATGTCTGAAAATTTAGGTTTTGATAATTGAAAAAACCCAGATTATAGTAAAATAATAGAAAAAAATGTAGAATGAAGTATTCTTTCGGTACTTTTTAAGTATTTTAAAATATCTTGATTTGAATGAGAAAAATTAAAGAATCAGGCATTAAATATAGAAGATTCCGTTAGAAAATATTTAAAAGATGACTATCAAAAAATAATACAAGTAGAAATTTCAAATAATATTTTAAAATATACTCTTAAAAC
>CAYUQQ010000016.1:2888-12470 GCA_964446905.1 uncultured Candidatus Peribacteria bacterium | reverse complement strand
TCTGGAATTTTATCATAAGAATAAATTCTTCAAATTTCTTCTACTATATCTTCTTTTATAGATATATCTTTTGTTGCTCTCCAAGAAGGAACTTTAATTAGAAAATCTTCATTTTTGTTTTCAAACTCAAATCAAAGTTTATTTAAAATTCTTTTTATTTCATCGAAAGAAATTTGAACTCATAATTTTTTTTCTATAAAATCTGAACTTACAGCAATAACTATATTATTAATTTTTTCATTATTAATAAATTCAAAATATCATTTTTTTTCTCAATTTTTTCATAAAAATACTAAAATTTCCAAAAATCTTTGTAATGCTTTAAGTGTAAGAAGAGGATCTAATGATTTTTCATATCTATTGGAAGAATCTGTACGAACTCATAATTTTTGAGAAGTAATACGCACACTTACAGGATCAAAACAAGCAGATTCTACATAAATATTTTTTGTTGTTTCGCTAATTGCTGATTCTTGTCATCATATTATACCAGCTATAGCCAAAACTTTCTTATCGTCTGCAATTACTAGATCTGTATTTGTAAGTGTATAATTTTGTCAATCTAATGCCAATATTTGTTCTCAATTTTTTGCTAATCTTACTGTAATATTTCAATCTATTTTATCTGCATCAAAAGCATGCATCGGTTGACCCAATTCAGTCATTATATAATTTGTAATATCTACAGTGTCAAATTTTGGATTTAATCATGCTTTTTTTAACATAATATCCATTCAAAAAGGAGAATATCATGTAACTACATTATCAATTTTTAAAAGATTATAAGCATAAACTTTATCTGAATCTATATTTACCATTAATTCTCATTCTTGTTTTAAATTTAAATTATAAACATAATTATTAAAATCTAAATTAAATATTGTACTGAATTCACGAGCACTTCATAAAATACTAAATAAATCTGGGCGATTTGTGATAAATTTGTTATCAATTTCAAAAACAACATCTTTTAAACTAAATTCATATTTTTTTCAATTTAATCAAGGTATAGATGTCTTAAGATCAAAAAATGGTTTTCAAATATTTTTTTCTAAAACTTCTTTACTAAAATAATTTTCTAATTGCATAATTCAAGAAGCTCTTTCTTCTTGTAATCATAATTCATCTTCAGAACATATCATGCCATTACTCTCTATTCATCTAATATAAGTATTTTTTATTTCGAAATCTTCTCAAAGTTTAGCTCAAATTGTAGCTACAGGAACATATATAGCGTTAACTACATTTGCAGCTCCACACACAATTTGTGTTTTTCAAAATGATCATAAATCTACCTGCGTAATATTTAAATGATTAGAATCTGGATGAGATTTTACTTCTATAATTTTTCAAATCAAAATTTTATCTTCTTTTCAAAAATATATAATATCATCTATTTCTGCAGTAGAAATAGAATAAATATGAGCCAAATCAATTGCTCAAAGTTTATTTAAGATTTGCGAAATATCTGCATAAAGAGATATCCAATTTAAAGGAATTTTCATAAAATAAAAGTTAATAAATTTTTTTAAAAAATTATTTATCCCAACTTATAGCATCTACAGGACAAGCAGATATAGCATTATCTATATCTTTTTTGTTATATATATCTGATTTTTTGACTACTGAATATCATTCATCATTTAATGTAAAATAATTTGAAGCTATTGCAGCACAAGCTCAACATCAAATACAAGATGTATTTACCTTAGGAATAATTATTTTAGATTCTTTCATAATAATTAATTAATTATAAAATAATAAGGATTAAATAATCCTTATTGAATTTTAAACATTTTTTTATTATAATCAAATTTAGTTAACTTTTTTGTATTATCTATTAAAACGATAGATATCTTGATTTTTCGTTTTTTAATATCTTATCTAAACTTTTCAAGAAATTTTTAAAAAAATGAAATTGATTTTTTTATTTATTATAATACTATCTTTAAAAAATTAATTTATGTTTATTATGGAAATATTTAAAATTTTTGATAATGATTCAAACCAGCGTCTTGATAAATTTTTAAAGAAACTTTTACCAAATGCTAATTTAAGTTTAATTTACAAATTAAATAGAAAAAATAAAATTAAAGTAAATTGAAAAAAACAAGATAACAATTATAAACTTAATATTTGAGATGAAATTAAAATTTTTTTAAAAAATGAAGAATTTGAATTATTAAATAAAAAAGTGTCAAAAGAAATATTAAAAATAGATAAAAAACTTGATAACAAAGATATTATTTATGAAGATAAAGAATTATTAATAATAAACAAAAATGCATGAATTATTGTACATCCATGAGATTTTAAAACAAAAGAAATATCTTTAATTCAACAAGTTCATGATTATTTATGAAATAAATTAAATTCACTTACATTTAAACCATCTTTATTACATCGTATAGATAAAGATACATCTTGAATTATAGTAATTGCAAAAACAAAAGAATCATTAAATTTTCTTTTAAAAGAATTACAAAATAATAAAATAGATAAA
The DNA here is from genome assembly GCA_964446905.1 of uncultured Candidatus Peribacteria bacterium. GTDB lineage: Bacteria > Patescibacteriota > Gracilibacteria > BD1-5 > UBA2023 > CAYRGR01. Next base: position 9,967 of record CAYUQQ010000016.1, on the reverse strand, counting down.
TATTATCTTGCAATTTGTTTATGAAATTTTAAACAAAAAACTTGAATTATAAAATTTAAACTTAAAAGAATAAAAAATGTAAAAAATGAAAACAAAATTCAAATAGATGAAAAATCATGACAAAATGCTATTACACATTATAAGGTTTTAAAAGAATGAATTAAATGAAAATATAGTTTAGTAGAATGTAAATTAGAAACTGGGAGAATGCATCAAATAAGAATACATTTATCTTATTTATGAAATCCTATTATTTGAGATAAAACATATTGAAATAAAAAAGAAAATACTTTATTAGAACAAAATTTTTGAATTTCAAGACAACTTCTTCATGCATATAAAATAAATTTTACTCATCCAAAAAAGAAAATTAAAATAAATTTAGAAGCAAAATTAAAAAAAGATATGGATGAATTTTTAAATTTTTAAAAAAACTAAATAAATATTTAAATCTTACTACTAAATTTTTTACAAAATATCTCTACTAATAAAATAAACTACTTTAAACTAAACACGAACGTAAATTGATCTGGTTTGAGAGTTATTAATTTATATTTTATAAAAAATCATTCAAAAATAAATTACCGTTATTGTTATGAATGATTCTTTCATAAGGTATTTTTTTAAAATAAATCTTAATTATTTTAGAGTCAATTGTTATATATTTTTTAAAACTTTTTTCATCTATAGCAAAAGCTGCATAATTTGGTTCTATTGGTTCAATTACTGTAATTCAATTTTTTGTAGAAATTAAACATTCTATAATAAGTCCGGATTTATAAATAATATTTACATTATTTATATTTGGAAATTCTTTCATGGTTTTAATAACATTTGGAGAATTTTTACTTAATATTCTTCCTGAATAAGTTTCATTTCCCTTATTTCATTCTAAACCCAAAAAATTTTTATCAATTCATGGATGAAAAAAAGATAAATTTTTTATTCAAAAACACATTAATTTTTTAATCAATTTTTCTTTATTTTCCTTTGATAATATTAAATTTTGTCATACTAAAAAGTTATTAAAATAAATTCATTTTTTTCAATCAATTTGGATAATCCTTGAATTTAAAATTTTTATAATTTCATCTTCTTGTAAAAATTGTTTAATTATATCAATATAATAATCTACTTGTTCTATTTCCTTTCTTAATATATGAGATTTTGAATTATATTTTATAAATTTTTTATGATAAATAACTCAACTTAAAGGAATGGTTTTAAGAATTTCAATTATACATTCTTTAATTTTTGGAAAATATTCGTAAATATTAATATCATTTTTTGGTAACACTTCTGTTTTGAATCTTCATAATAATTCTAATTTTTGCCAATTTTCTGCTGATTTTAATAAAATATTATCTATTAAATCATTAATGTTTTTAATCAAAATTTTATATTTATCTTTTTCTGATAATTCATCTTTTTTAACTTTACAAATATTTTTAAATTTATAAAAACTTAATTCATTAAATCAAAATATTTTAAATATAATTCATATTTCTTTTAAAGATTCATCATCAAATTTAGATTTTTTTATAATTTTTTCCAAAAAAATATTAAAAATTTCATCTTTTGTTAAAATTTTATTTATAAGATTTACATAATCTAAAAGTTGTTTTTCAAGAGGATTATTATTAAAAGGTCTTTTTACATCATAAAAAGGTAAATTCTCTAAAATTTTTATTATACATTCTTTAATTTTTGGAAAATATTCAAATGAATTAAGTTTTAAATTATCTATTTCTCATAATAATTGTAACTGAAATACATTAAGATCATTTCATTTTAAAACTAAATCAATTCTCCAATTTATATCTTCTATTAATTTATTATCAACAACAATAACAGAAGCTACTTTTCATCTAATTTGATCAGATATTTTTTGATTTTTACCAGAAATAGTCTTATTAGTAACTATAAGTTTTTTTAACTTATCTTGTGGAATATCCATATATTTAAAACTAATTATTAAATTCTAATAAATTTTTTGGCTGTGATACCTGTTTGTACAAAGAACTTTTCAGGTGAAGTATTGTCAATTATTATTTCTGCTGTAGCACCGGCATAATCATATTTTGAGACAAGTTTATATTTTTCAAAAAGAGTTCCTGCAAGTTTCTTTTTTGCTTCAGACAAATCTCATCCTGTCCAAATAATTATTTCTTTTCACTCATTTTCTAGTTCTTGAATAATTTTCAAAGTCTTTTCAATAATATTACCATCAGCTCAAATTATTGTGTCATCTATATCACAATAAACTCAATTAATATCTCATTCCATTACTTTTGTTATTTCTCTTTTTGCATTTAAAATAAAACTTTCTACATTTTCATCTGGAGTTTCTGGCTTTATATCAAAAATCTCTCTAGCTTGTTTAATTATTTGTTTATATCTTTCTCACTTTTCTTCTATTACATATGGTTTAAGATCATGTTGTAAAATTCTCAAAATTCTAATAGAATTATTTTTTTGAAACTCATTTATAGTTAAATACGGAGAATTTTTAGATTCTGGAGTTTCTTTTAATTCTTGAGCTAATCGGATCATATCAGGAATATAATTAGATAAATTTTCACAAACTTTTACATTTGGATATTTCATTAATTTCATTAAATCTGTTCAAATTTCATGAATAATATTTTGTACTATTACTTTTGGTGCAAATATAATTAATTTTTCTTGAGGATTTTTTTCTAAAATTTCCAAAACTTCTTTTACTGCATTTTTATCATCAGCAACAAGAATTTTAATTCATTTAAAAAGATTACCTCATCATTTAAAAACATCATTAAACATACTTAAAACTTGCCAAAATGATGCTGTTACAGGTCAAGCTTTACCATAAACTTCTAATTCTTTATTTATGAATTGATTATCTGCATATTTTTGAGCTAATTTATTTGAGGCCATAAAATTTTTATTAATATTAAAATAATTATATCACTTAATTATTAATTAATCAAAAAAGTACTACATTTTAAATTCTTTTTTTATCCACTCTTGTTTTTCTATATTTTCTTTCCCAGAACAAAGTACTTGAATTTTACCTTTATTTATTTTAAGATTTTTGATTGTTGAGTCTCTTCATCTAGTTCATGTAAGCTGACTTATAGAACGTGGACGGATATAGGCATGATCTTCAAAAACTTGAATTGCTTTTAGATTATCTTTTTTGATCCATAATGAATATCTAAATTGATCACCAAGCCATCATTCACCTTCTGGAGTATTTCTATCTGTATCAATTTGTTCAAAAAGTATCCAAGCTGCAATTTTTTTATCGGAATCAATTATTTTTTCAGTTACTTTGGTTGGTTTAAATAAAGGGTGATTATGAGAATGGTTACTTACACATTCTTCTATCTCTGTAAATACTTCATTTTCAAATTTTACTTTTTCATTAAACTCTCTATTACTTTTAAAAACTATTGTGATTATCCTATCTTCACTCCATTGTCTTTCTGCTACTAATATTTTTATTTTTATAAATTCTATACCATCTTGTAATAATCATCTTCACACTATTTGAGCATCTTTATCATAAACTTTACATCTATAAAATCTACCATCCGGATGATTAACTCATGTATAAAATTCTTTACTTTTACCAATACCGACTCATTTAATCCAAGCATAAAACATGTATTTATCATCTATGGCATCATAATCTCTATCTGCATGTCATACTAATTTTAGTACAATATTATCGTTTTCAAATGAAAGTGAGGAGGAATCATACATATACCATTTTGATTCTAAATCTTTGCTTATAAAATTATCTCTACTTTTTGGTTCATTTAAGACATTTTTTATAAGTTTACTTTTTTCTTTAATTTTTTCGTAATCTCTTATATTAAAAATATCTATTGTATTCTTGTTTCAATCTTTATCTATTTCCACAATTTTTATATTTCATTCTCAGGTTTTATGCCCAAATATTGCTTTATCTTCATTCTCTTCTAATAATACTGGATCAAATATTTGTTTATCCCAATTGTCTATATCTTTAGCATATGCTCATCTGTATTGCATCATTCAAGAATCATAAATATTATTATCTTTGTAATCTATGCAAATTTTATTTAAATAAGCTATTCAATGTCCAGATACAGAATTACTATCTTCTGTAATTTCAAATTTAAAATTTTTTCATTCTGCCTTACGTCTATCTGGATTTTTTTGTTTTAAATATTTTTCTACTAATTTTGGGATTTTAGAAATTTTCTCTCTTGCCAATAATTCTTTTTGTCACTCTATAACTATTAAATTTTTTTTATTCAAATTATTGATTGCTTCAGTAATAGAAATCTTGTCTTTTACATCTTTAGAAACATTTTCTTTAATTTCTTTTACTTCCGCTGATTTTTTAGTCTTATTTGAAGTTTCAATAAGATTATTTAAATTTTTTCTCATAATACTAATTGTTAAAATATAAACCTAAGATTAACATCTACACTTACCTGTAAGACATTCTTTAATTTTTGCCGGATCTTTGCCTGGGATATGTATACCTTGAGTTTTTATAAGTGTCCTCATGGCCTTAAGCTGCTCTTCGGGATATCAACTCGTAATCATAATTTTTCACTTATATCATTTTGCAATTAATTGGTTTGCTATCCATAGACCCTCAAAACTTTCATCTGGTGTTAAATGCATATCAAGTAAAATTGCTTGAGGATTGGTTTTTAATATAGATTCCAAAGCCTCTTCTTTTGAGCTTGTTTGCTTAGTTTTAAATTTTTCAATCTCGCTAAAATCTTCTTTTAATCATTCTAGAAAATCTCATTTATCATCTATAGCCAAAACATCAGAGTATTTATATGAATTTATCTCATAAAATTCGGACCAATCATATAAGCTAAAACCATTATCTTGAAGTTTTACTTTACTCTTTTCAAAATATCCAAGAGGTTTTATTTCTTTACCTCATAAAAATATTTTGTTATTTCTTATTACCATTTGGCCGCCAGATTCTGCTGACAATTTTAATGCTTCTAGTGCATCTTTGGTACTAAAATCACATTCTCATAAAAATGCTCCGGTTGTATGCGCTACTTTATCATCTTCATCTATAAGATTGCAAAGCATGCCATTTACTATTGTACAATGAGTCGAATTTACTTTGTATCAGCCATTTACTACTACTGTTTTTGGTGCACAAGTTTGGAAATTGTCGTGACTCATAAGTCTCTCTCCATCAAAAAACGCTCTTTCACCATCTCTATTGGTCCTTGATCTGGCTACTGGTTTACCATTTGGAGTGATATCTAAATATCAATATCCGAATACATCTTTTAATTCAAAAAGTTGAGTATCTGTAACAATACGTCTAAGTCAACTATGATCTTTATCAAAAAGTATTGCAAAATGTCCAAATCCTACTGCTGTATTTGCTATTTGTAAACCTTCTATTTCTTTTTGGATTTCAGCGGGCAACATTGGGATCAAATATTTTTTTATAATCTCCTGCAATTTGTTCCTATCAGGATTGGCAATATACATCTTTTCTCTCAAACTAGGATTGTAATACCACCAGTAGTAGCCCATCCAAAACATCATTTTTTGAAATAAAGAAAAATCTTTTGTTTTTTCCTTTAAAATAGAAATTTGTTCATCAAAGATTTGAGCTCACAAAACTTTCCTTTCTTCTTTTGATCTAGTATCATCATCAGTTTTTCTTACTTCTGCTTCTTTTCTTGCAGATTGAATATAACTTTCTATATCTTCTTCTAGATTTTTTACTAATTCAGGATTTTTTTTGTATTTTGCTTCAAATAATTTTGGTATTTCAAATAATTCCTTACAAAAAAATTCTCAATCAATTGATATAAAATTAAGATTATTTCTATTTATCGCTATACCATTTTGTAATATCTTTTTTGATCTTGTTTTTGTTTTAGTTCAAAGAGTTTTTATATAAGTATCTGTTATTGGATTTCATTTATTTGTTTCTGCTTCTTTTGTTTTTTGTTTTTGGTCTAAATTCTTTGACAAATCTTTGTCCGTTTTATTTTTAGGTGTATTCATAATATATTAAGTTAAAGATAAAATTTTTTATGTTAAATATTTTTGACTACTTTATAATAATATTTATTGAATTATTATATAATATTTATAATATTAATATTTAAAAATATAGTATTTATTGGCTTATAATTAAGATTATATTCTGTTGTCATATCCTGACAAATTGAGTCTTACTTTTTTATAAAACAAATAATTATTATGTAATATAATCTAGTATATATTAATTATTTAAAACTATAGTTTGTAAATTGTTTTATATAAAAAATTATAAATAAGTCAATAGTTAAATATTATTATCTGTTATAAAATTTTGACAACAACTATAAAAAATATATACTTTAAACAAATTTTTTAATTTTTATATTTGAAAAATTAATTTTTATGTTAAAAAATATTTTACAAAATCTTGGTTTTAAAGATCAAGAAATTACTATTTTTTTGCAAACAGCTTCTTTATGAATATCTCCAGCTAGTTTGATTGCAAAAAAAACAAACCTAAAAAGAACTACTTGCTATCAAATATTAGAACAATTATGTCAAAAATGAATAATTAAAAAGCATATTAAATCCAAATTAAAATATTATGAAGCTATTTCAATAGATGAATTAATGTATTTTATTAAAAAAAATGTTGATGATTTAAATTTAGCTTATAAAAATTTAAAAAAAGAAAAAAATGAATTAGAAAAAATATATCAAAAAAACATTTGAGATACTACAATATCTTTTTATGAATGATTTGATGATATAAAACAAGCTTATGATAATATATTGGATTCATGAGATTCAGAGATATATTCTTTGACGAAAAAACGATTTAGTACCAGTAATCATGCACTTAGTCAATATTGGATAAAATATTTAAATCACAGAATATTATACAAAAAAACTAGTTATAATATTATAAATTGAGAAAATATAAATAAGATAGATTTTAAAATAGAACACAAAAAGCTTAGAAATACTTTACAGATTCCAAATAATATTTTGCCAATCTTTTGAGATATAAAAGTATCTTGAGATAAATTTGTCATAATTTCTCAACA
>CAYUQQ010000016.1:0-2878 GCA_964446905.1 uncultured Candidatus Peribacteria bacterium | reverse complement strand
ACAAGAATGAAGAATTTTTTGAGTACTAATACAAAATCAAGAACTAGCAAATATGTTTAAAAATATATTCAAGATTTTATGGGATAAATTTATAGAATGATAAAGACCTTACCACCCTCCCCAGCCCCTCTCCATTCAGTGGAGAGGGGAGAAAATAGGATTGAATATAGAAATGTGAAAATAATAAAATATTAAAATGTAAGAGTGCTGAATTAATATAGCGTGGAATGTTGAGAATAAGAATGGAAGTGAGTTTTTTAAAAATTTTTAAACATTATATAATGTTCTTCTGGATTGTAAAATCCGTTATTTATATGAAAATTTACTGCTTTAGAAGATTTTAATACCCATAACATAATTGATTTTACTCATATACTACGAAGATATTTTTCTGTTTCGTTATAAATAGCTTCTCCATATCATTTTCACTGATAGTCTGACTCTATAGCTATTTCTTCCAAGATTCACTGTAATCAGCTTGCCCAATACGAAACAGAAGCAAAAGAAAATCATATAATTTTACCATTTTCTTCGACAATAAAACTTGAATTTTTACAATATTTATATTTAGATTTAATATATTTTACTTCATTTCAATTTAAAAAATTCTCATTATATGGAGGTAAACTATAAATATTTTTTAAAATTGTTCCACATACATTAATATCTTCTTTTTTTATTTTTCTTATTAACATAATTATATTAAAAATTACTCTAAATATTTTTTTAATAAATCATTAAAAATTTTTGGATTTCCTTTTCATTTACTTTCTTTCATGCATTGACCAACAAAAAATCAAAATAAATTAATTTTTCATGATTTATATTCTTTTACTTGAGATTCATTTGAGCTAATAACTTTATTTACAATTTCTTCTAATAAACTAGTATCACTTGTTTGTTTTAATCATTTTTGTTCAATAATAATCTCTGTTTTACCTCAATTAATAAATAATTCCTCCAATACAATCTTAGCATTAGTACTAGATAATTCATCTTTATTAACAAGATTAATTATTTCTGCAAATTCCTTTATTTCAAATTTTAAATTAAAAAAATTAATATCTTCTTCTGTATTTTTAAAATGAGCTAAAAGCACTGTAGTAATATAGGCACAAGATTTTTTTGGATCATTTGTTAATTTTACTAATTCTTCAAAATAATCTGAAATTTCTTTTTTTTCTGATAAAATTCTAGCATCATCTTCTTGAAGATTGAATACTTGTAAATATTTAATTCTTCTATCAATCGGAAGTTCTTGTGTTTTTCTTTCTTCAATATATTGATTTTCCAGAACCAATGGTGGCAAATCTGGCTCTGGAAAATATCTATAATCCATAGCATCTTCTTTACTTCTAAGCGAAGAACTAATTCATTTTTCATCATTCCATCATCTTGTCTCTTGATCTACAGCTCATCATTTTTCATAAATTCAAATTTGTCTTTTAAATTCTGTATCAATAGCCCTACCTACAGCAGCAAAAGAATTCATATTTTTTATTTCAACCCTATTATTTAAAATATTTTCTCATTTTTTACGAATTGAAATATTAACATCACATCTTAATTGTCATTTTTCCATATCTGCATCGCTTGCTCATACAAAACGCATTATTTTTTGAAGTTCTACTAAATACTCAAGTACATCTTCTTTAGAGTGAAAATCTGGTTCTGTAATAATTTCCATTAAAGGACTCCCTGCTCTATTATAATCACATAAAGTTTTTGATCATGCATGGATTAATTTACCAGCATCATTTTCTATATGCATTCTATTGATTCTGAATTCTTTTAAATCTTTATTTACAAAAATTTTAATTTTTCAATTTATTGCTATAGGAGTATATAATTGAGTAATTTGATATCCCATAGGTAAATCTGGATAAAAATAAGATTTACGATCAAATTTTGAAATTATATTAATTTTACATCATAGCGCTAATCCTGCCTTAACAGCCAAACTTACAACTTCACTATTAAGAGTTGGAAGCATTCAAGGAAATCACATACATACAGGACAAACATTTTCATTTGGTTTATTAGCAAGTTCTACAGCATTTTTACAACTACAAAACATTTTAGTTTGAGATTTAATTCTTACATGCGTCTCAAGACCAATTACAATCTCATATTGTTCTAATGACATATATTATTACATTATTATTAAATATTAATTTAATAATATTCAAAATTATATAAATTACAAAAACTTTTTTTATATACAATTTTTTTGTAAATTAATATTATTAAAATATAAAAATAAAATTAAAAAACGCTAGAAATTGACTAATAAAAAAGTTTATGTTATGATATTATAGTATTTTATAAAAAATAAGTTTTATGGATGAAAAAACAAAAGAAGAATATTTACTAAAAAGAAAAATAATTTTAGAAACTCTAGAAAAAATTTTTGATTATTGGGATCTTGCAAAACCTCTTTATAATTTAGTCTGAAGTCAATATGTAAAAAAAGAAGTAATAGACGCTCTTATTGATATAATTACCAAATCTGTAAAAGATATAGAAGACGAATGAAAAAAAGAAAAAATTTTAGATGCTTTAAGTAACCTCAAGTTAATACAAGAAAAAGAACAAAAAGAACAAGAAAAAGATAGATTAAATGCTCAAATAAATATAAATAATCTTAATATATAATTTTTATTTTATTTTTTAATTTTTAATATTATGTTACCAGAAGCACAAAATACTTACGAAAAACAAGCTATAAATAAATTTAAAATATCAAATATTGATAATATTCCAAAAAATGCAGCAAATAATCCTAAAGAATATGCTGAACAAATAGAAAAAAATAGCAAACCATACAACGATCTTTTTATGCAAAATTTGGAAGCACAACCTGAAGAAAAGATAATTA
>CAYUQQ010000015.1:11956-12628 GCA_964446905.1 uncultured Candidatus Peribacteria bacterium | reverse complement strand
AAAAAATGACTTAAAATAGCTGGTACTTCTCCAAACGGAAATATAATAGAAGCAATAGAAATAACCAATCATCCATTTTTTATAGGAGTTCAATTTCATCCAGAATATATTTCTAGACCACTTGATCCTCATCCGCTTTTTGTAGAGTTTATAAAAGTTTGTATAAAATTACAAAAATAATTTAAATTTTTAATATATTTCTTAATTTAAATATAAATTTATATCTTTATATATAATTCAAAAATCTCAAAAAACACTTTTAATTATTTCTTTTATATCTCATTCAAATATTTTTAATTCCGCATTTATTATTGGTTTTTGGGTTTTAATATAAATATTATCATTATTTATTTTAATATATTTTATAAATCAAATAATATTTTCTCTATTTTTTTCAATTAAAAATTTTTTTAATTTACTAAAAATAATTGATATAACAACATTTTTATTTCAATAATACTTATTTAAATTTAATTTAAAATCTTGCATTTTTTTTAATATTTTATATATAATATTCTATCTATATTTCTTAAATCTTTAAAAAATTTATATTTTAATCATCAAATTTTATTTATAAAATCACTAGCTATTTCTTTTTGATCAAATCAAATTTCACATATTAAATTTAAATTTTTTATTTTATATAATTTTTTTATAAATAAACATTGTTTA
>CAYUQQ010000015.1:0-11946 GCA_964446905.1 uncultured Candidatus Peribacteria bacterium | reverse complement strand
AGATACTGGGATAAATGCATAATGTCCTACTAGTTTTTTTTCATCAAAATAAAGCATTTTTTGGTTCCAATTTTAAATCGTCACTAATGTTGGATAAATCATTATTTTTAATATAAGGCAGATTGGCTACAATTAATAATTTTTTGTTTAAATAAAATGTTTTTTGAAAAAAACAAGATAGCAAATTAGAATGAATAAAGTTTATTTTTGTATTTAAATTTTTGGAATTTAACAATCAAATTTTTAATGCTCTTTTGCTATTATCTAAAGCAAAACATCTTTTAATAACATCTGAATTTAATATAATTGAAATAGCAATAACTCAAGATCATGTTCATACATCAATAAGTGTTTTTATTTTATTTTCTTTTATAATTTTTAATGATTCTCTTACTAAACTTTCTGTTTCAAGTCTAGGAATTAATACATTTTTATTAATAATAAATTTTTTATAAAAAAATTCTATTTTAGAGTAAGTTTTAGTTTTCAAAAGTTTTTTTATTAAAAATAATAATAGTTAAAAAAAGTATAACACATAAGTATAAAATTGCATACAAAGAATTACCTATTAAATACCAAGTAGTTATACCATCATATGATAAAATAATAGATTTAATATTTAATGCTTCAAAATTTGGAAAAATAATATATAAAATTTTTCATAAATAAGTTAAAATTTGATTATTATTTTTAATTGAAATGTCTATAATTTCTGTTATAGAATGAGATATGATATAAATAAATAAAGTTAAAATAATTGATAAAATTGATGATATAAAAGTAGATAAAAATAAAATAATTGCAAATAAAATTAATAACTTAAAATAAATAAAAATTATAGAAAAAATCATTATAAAACTAATATTAATTTGAGAATAAATAAAAAGTCATAACAAAATAATGGTCTCTAAAATTACTATTAATGCCAAAATTATAGCAAATCAAAAAAACTTACCCAATATAAAAGAACTTCTTGAAACAGGTTTTGTCAAAATTAAATAAATAGTTTTTCATTCTATTTCTTTAAATAAAATTTGTCATCATACAAAAATTACGCAAATTATTCATAAAATTTCTATCATTGAAATACCAAAATCTATAATAATTTTTTCTGTTTGTCATAATGACAAAGAAGCTAAAACAAGACTAAAAAGTATTAACAATATTCCAAAAAAAACTATTAAATAAAGAATTTTATTTCTTGAAAATTCTTTAAATGTATTTATTGCTATATTAAACATAAAAAATAAAAAATTAAATTAAATAGATTTTTTTATTAAAAATTATTCAAAATCAAAATCATCATCTTCTACTATTTTTCTTTGAAGATCTTTTGCTTTTTGTTTGGATTTTTGTTCTGATTCTTCTATATTTTTTTGATAATCTCTTACTGTTTTTGCGCTTATTTCTAAAACATTATTTTTTTTATTGGTATTATTATTTATAAAATCATTAAAAGCTTCTTCTAGTTTATAATCAAAATCTGTATAAACATCTTCTCAATGCCAATCTTTTTTATAAGGAATCCATAATCAACTCCTTAAAAGTTCTATTCACCATAATGTTTTATTTTGTTCTAAATCTTCTTTGTAAATACTGTTTTTTTGTAAAAACTTAACCATTTCTCAATTAAAATATTTAAATGATTTTTTTTGCAAAAGCACTCTTTCTTCATTGGAAGTTCATTTTAAATTTTTAATTGCATTTAAATCATTTAAAAATGTCTTAAAATGAGCCTCTGGCCATCATGGATTAATTGATTGATGAGCTCTAATAGGACGAATTGCATTATTTAAATATTCTGCACCACCAGCTAAAAATAAATTTGAATGTCATGATTCATAAATTCAATTATCATATAAATCTTTTGTAAATTTATGATTTTCAGAAGTTGATTTAGAATAATTCATAATTTTATCATAATTAGAATCTTTTTCTTTCATAATAAGTAATTCATTATTCGTACCATTTAAATAAGAAGCTAACGTATCTCAATATTCTTTCCAAAAAATTTCTGCTTTTTCTAAACGATCTTGTCTATTGGTTCATTTTATAATTTGTAAAGCTTTTTTTTCAGCTTCTATTCATATTTTTTCTTTTGCAAGTTTTACTACAATATTTTGAAAAAAATCAATATCTCTTGTATCTGATAAATAAGATAAAATTGGCATATTATTTCACCATCAAATCTCAAGTTTTATACTATTTAATTCTGCTTCTTTTATGTTTTTACCAATTCAAGACATTACTATCATAAAAGGTAAATAACTCATTTCTTTTAATGTTCATCATGTTGCAAAAACTTTTTTCATTGCTCAAATTCATATAAAATCACATCCATTTTTAAATTGTCATGAAGCATAATTAATCCTTCATGTTATAGTAGATTCTCTTGATGCACATTGCTCTTCTCAACCTTTTTGAGCATCTTTTATTTGCATATCACGAGATTTTCAAAATTCTTTTATAATACTAGTTCTTCTATATGGTTTTCTTTTTCAAGATGTTTGTTCTTGAAATAATTTAATAATAAGATCACTTTCGTCTATGGATTTATTTTTATCTAATTGTTCTTTAATATATTTTTCATATGTAGGATCTCATTTTAATGATTGATTTAACGGAATTCAAGCCAATCTTTTAAACCAAATAAAATTATTTTGTTCTTTTGATAAATTTTTACTAGGATACAAACATCATTGAATTTCAATAACATAAATAAGCATTGCTTCATATTCATATTGCTCTAAATTAGAAGTCATCAATCTTTGATATACAAATTCTAATGCCTGATCTGGTCACATGTCTTTTAATTTTCATTTTCTTTCTTCACATTTTTTCTTTCAAACACTTTCTACTTTCATTTGTAAATCATTTCTAGTTCATATTCACAATGGTAAAATTTTACCCATTTTTAAGGCAAGTTCAGCAGCTTTTAATTCACTTTGTTCTTTCATAGTTTCTGTAACAGAATCTATCATTTGTTTTACTCACAAATACAAAGTCAAAGGAGATGGTTTTCATTGTAATAGGCTTGCTATACTAAATTTATCTTTCATATTTGTTTTTGTGTCTTCATTATTTAATTTCAAATTTGCACATTGCAAATTTGGCTTTAATTTAAATTTTGTAATATATGCATAAAAAATTTCTGGAGTCATTGTTACTTTTGTCTTATTTTTCATATCAAAAACAGTATCCGTAATTGCTGTTGAACTGTCTACTCATTTATGTTTTATATTTCTTGTATTTTCTTTTTTATCATCATCACCAATTATACATTTTATTTGTCAATCAGAATATTCTTGTATATATAATCATTTTCATTGTGTAGAAACAAAATATTTAATTCATTTAAAATCTTTATTATCTTTTTGATTTTCTATAGAAAAATGATTCTTTTTTTCATCAAAAATAATATTTTCAAAATCTTTTTGAGTGTTTTCATGAGATTTTAATGCTAATAATAAATCATTTGTATTATTAATAAAAGCTGTTCTTTTGCTTTCATTTTGAGTAAAAGCTTTTAAAAATTCTTCAAAAGAAAAAACTTGTTTTTTATTACTTTGTATAGTAATTGTATTTGATCATATTTCTGTAATTTTACATATTGCCACTTTGGAAGAATCTTGACAATTAAATTCAAAAACAGTACCAACTTTTAATCAATAATTAACTCATTTTGGATCTGTAAAATCAATATATTTTTTTAATTCTTCTACTGTCTTAATTTCATTTTCTGGTACAAAAGATGTTATATTATTATTTTCTATTTCTTTATTAAAATCTGTTTCTGATTTTAATTTACCAGAATCTACATTTTTACAAAATCTAATCAAATCATTATATGTCCATGTTTCTGTTTTTTTATCTGTATCTTTTACTTTTAATACTCATTTTCATAATTTACAAGTAAGATCTGTAACTTTTACTCATTCAAAATCAGTTATTTCTTCTATTTTTAAATAAATATCAAAATTTTTATGTTCTTTATTATCTGTAAATTTAGCACAAATCACGTCTCAATTTTTTATATTTTTAAGATCAGATACTTTTGTAGTAAAATTTTGAGCATTAAGTACTTTATAAAAATCATTTTTATTTTTTATGTTATTATAATCTTCTCTTGCTTCTTTAAAAACATTTGCAAGCCCATCTTCTTGTATAATTTTATTTAAATTTTCTTCTGTTATAATTTATGGCTCTTCTATAAATAAATTTTTTGTATTAATATTAATATCTTTTGAACTAATTAAATCTTTTAACTCTTTTTTTTGTGCGTCATCTAATGTTAAACTATTTTTAGCACAAAAATCATTTAAAAATTTTGTAATATAATTATCTATTTTATCTTCTGTAAAAATTCACATTTTTTTTAACTCATGCAATGTAATAGTAGGAATAAAAGTTTTTATTAAGTCTTGTTTTTGTTCCAAAGTTAATCAGGCTTTATTATTTATAAGATCAATTAATTTATCATCTTCAAATCATGAAACATAAAACTCTTCTAAACTTTTTTTTGTTTCTTCATTAAGAGAATCAAAATTAATAGATCAAATTGAATTAAAAATAGTTTTAATATCTTTTTTTGTTAAATTTTTTATTTTACAAACATCTTTTAAAAAAGTATCTCTTTTTGATTCTGATTTTAATAAAGCTCTTAAATCATAAAGAGAACAGTTTTCTTGTATTTTTGATTTAATAATATTTTTTTGAACATCATCAAAATTATACAAATTATTATAAATTTCTTTTAAAGAGTCTCTTGAATTATCAATTTCTTTTCATCATTGTTTAAAAAATTCTTTTAATAAACCAAATTTATCTATTTTATCAAAATCTAATCAACTAAATTCTTCATTATATCTAATAGTAAATTTTTTTAATTCTTCTTTTATTTCTGGAGTAAGTTCAGAGCCAGAAAGTACTTTAATTTTATCAAAAAAATTTTTAAATTCTCCAGGATTAGTTTGTTTTTCTTGTACAAATCTTTTTATAAATTTAACCTCTAAATTCTCGTTCATTTTATTTAATGATTTTTCATTTTTTTCTTTTGTATCATGAGATGGATCTAGTTTGTGTAAGGTCATAATTTTATAGTAAAATTATAAAATCTTTAATGATTATAGATAAAAACATATAAAAAGCAAAATTTATATAAATCTTCAATTTTAAAAAGTACAAATTAATATAATTTTTTGACTTTTAAGTAATTTTTTTATATAATTTAAATATAAAACATTAATTTAAAATGTAAATATGCCTCATAACACAAATATTATTGATATAAATTTAAAAAATAATTGAGAAGTTTTTAAAAATGCCCAAGAAATTATAGACAAAACAATTAAAAAGGTAAAAAACATTGTTGATATATATTGGGAAGAAACAAATCCTTTTTGATGGGTAAAAACATTTTTTTGATTATTATTATCTCCCACTTTTAACTCAGACAAATGGTCTCAATTATCAGAAATATTAAAAGAAACTAGAACATGAAGTATGGATATTTTAAATAAAAACTAATCTTAATATGCAAAGTTTTTTTATTTTAAATACATTAACTTGAAAAAAAGAAGAATTTATTCCTCTTTTTAAACAATGAAAAAAGGATTTTGTTTGATTTTATAGTTGCTGACCTACTGTTTATGCAGATTCTACAATTTGAAATTTTAGAGCTGCTTTTACAGCCGATCTAATCAGAAATATTCTTAAAAATATTTTGTGATATAAAACTATTTCGGTAATGAATTTTACTGATGTTGGACATTTGGTATGAGACTCTTCCCATTGAGAAGATAAAATGGAAAAATGATCAAAACGAGATGGAACAAATATTTGGGAAGTTGCAAAAAAATATACTGATGTATTTTTGGATTGAATAAAAAAACTAAATATTGAAAAATTTGATATTATGCCAAAAGCAACAGATCATATTCAAGAACAAATTGATATGATAAAAATTTTGGAAGAAAAATGATATACTTATAAAATTCCAAATGATTGAATTTATATGGACACTTCCAAAATAGAAGATTATGGCAAAGTAATTTGACCAAATTATAAAAAACATTTGGAATGACTAAAGGCTTGAGCAAGAGTTGAAAGAGCTATATGAATGAAAAATATCACAGATTCTGCACTCTGGAAATTTTCACCAACTAACGAAAAAAGACAAATGGAATGGAATAGTCCTTGGTGAATAGGTTTTCCTGGTTGGCATATAGAATGTAGTGCAATGTCAGCTAAATATTTATGAGCACAAATTGATATTCATCATGGCTGAGAAGACCATATTACAATTCATCATCCAAATGAAGTTGCTCAATCAGAAATTGCATTATGAGTAAAGCCAAGCGTAAAATACTGGGTTCATAATAAATTTTTATTTGTAGGTGGCAAAAGAATGGGTAAATCCGAATGAAATGCTTATACTATAAATGATATAGAAAACAAATGATTTTCCGGATTAGATCTTAGATATTTTTATTTAAGTTCTACTTATAATACATATCAAGATTTTACCTGGGAAAATCTAGAACAAGCTAAAAATACTAGATTAAATCTCGTTAAAAAAATTACTGAATTACAAAAAAAATTAAATATATCTCTAATAGATTTTGAACCTATAAAAAATTATGAAGATTTTAAAGAAAAAATTCTAACAAATCAAAAATGAAAAGAAATTTTTGAAGAATTTATAAATAATATTTTAGATAATATAAACACCCCGAAACTTTTAGCTGATATAAATAAAAGCCTAAATGAAGTAAAAGATGAGTATTTAAATAATTTATTAAATTCAATTTTTTATATTGATATCAAATTTTTAAAACT
This sequence comes from uncultured Candidatus Peribacteria bacterium, assembly GCA_964446905.1. GTDB lineage: Bacteria > Patescibacteriota > Gracilibacteria > BD1-5 > UBA2023 > CAYRGR01. The sequence continues at coordinate 5,109 of CAYUQQ010000015.1, read as the reverse complement.
AGATCTATTCAAATTGGTTTCTCAAGAATTAAATAAACAAAACATCCAAATTCCTCAAGAAATTATTTTACTAGCAAATAAAAGAATGGAATTAAAAAAATCAAAAGATTGGCAACAAGCAGATGAGATCAGAAAAGAAATTGAAAATAAATGATTTAATATAAAAGATTTGCCAGATTGAAATTACCAAATTAATTTAATTTAATTTTTATAACTCACAATTTCATACTTTTTTAAATTTATACTAGTTTGTCTAAGTAATTAGGATAAAATTTAATTGATTCTTATTGATAATTATTATATAACTAAAACCTTATCTTGTATATCTTTTCTCCGGCGCAGCGTGAGAAAAGATATACATAAGCATTTGTTTTTTTAAAATAAAGTTTTAGAAATTATTAAAGCATGTTAGTATAAAATATTTCAAATTATAATCATATTGTTCATAGAGAAAATTAGTTAGAAATGTAAGCTGTTTCTAATTTTAAAAGTTTTCTTTTATTTAATCAACAAAAATATTTTTTAATCCCAATAAGCAAAAAGACTGTATAAATTTGAAAAATTAAAGATATTATGATATAATTAATATTATTAATAAAAAATCAAGCTTAAAATGGAACTAAATCAACAAATAAAAACAAATGCTATAATATCCTACTTATTTTTAGGTTGGATTTTTTTATTGGTAAAAAATAATCCAAATTTTTGAAATATTTTTGTAAAAAATCATGCTAAAAATGCTACAAAAATTCATTTATTTTTTTTAGTAAGTTATTTAATATACTCTTTTATAATAATAAAATCTCTATCAACATATTTATATTATAAAATTCCTGTTATTTTTTTAAATCTTAATCAAATTATTAGTTTTTTGTTTTTTTGAGCACTTATTTGTATTACTTTATATTCTATATACAAAGTAAATAAATGAGAAATGCCAAATAATATTAATACAAATATTAATATTAATATTCAAAATGAATTACAAGAAACAAATGACATAAGTGAAACTCAAAAAATAATTTATTTATCAACATATTTGCCATTTATATGACTAATTTCAGCAAAAAAATATAATAATTATTTAAATGAATATTGAGCAAATATTTGATGATTTTTTACTTCTATAATTATATTATATTATGTTTTTATATGATATAATTTTATATTGTTTATAATAATAACTTTTTATATATTAATTTTTGTATTTTCATGAGTTAATATTTTTGTAAATAATAAAATTATTATTAATTCTATTTGAAAAAAACTTTATAACTTAACCGAAATTTATATTTTTATTAAAACATATTTTTATTATTTTATAGATTTTATAAAATTAATTTTTTGAAAAGAAAAAGAATTAAATTTTAAAGAAATATTAAATATTGTGCAATTAAAAGAAAAAGAATATTTTGAAAATATGAATAAAATCTATGTAAATGAAAATATTTTTATATCAAAATATTTTATTTGTGTTCCTTTAATAAATTTTATTTTTATTCCAATTTTATTTTTTAGAAAAAATTCTAAATATACAATAGCAATTATTCAATGAATAATTTATTCTATTATTTTAATAATAATTTTTAATATTTATTGATATTATTCAGATAAACAAGTTTTAATATTATTTCCTGTTTTTTTACTTCTTGTAAATATAGAATCAAATCCTTTTTATAAAATTCCAATAATATTTGATATTTGATTTTTTATTAAAAATTTAATATTTTTTATTTTTAATAAAATTAATTTTTTACAAAATAAAAGAAAAGAAGAAAAAGAAATAAATTATAAAATATAATAAATTAGCATTATTTAAAGATAAATATTAAAGTTTAGATAAAAATAATTCAAAAATTTGCATTAAGATAAAAATCAATTATAATTCTTCCTAATAATTAGGAATTGATGAATTTGAGTACTCAAATTCATTTTTTGAAAAAATTAATTTATTTTTATTAACAAATATTATATTTATAACCTTATTTAATATGTTAGATTTAAAAAAAATTGAAGCTGCAGTTAATCAAATATCAGCAGAAAAAAAAATAGATAAAGAAAAACTTATTGACATTATAGCACAAGCTATAAAAACTGCTTATAAAAAAGATTACTGAAGCAAAGATACTAATGTAAATGTTAATTTAGATTTTATTAACAATAACATAGAAATTTCTGTAGAAAAAACTATAGTAGAAAATGTAGAAAATCCATATACAGAAATTGCATTAAACGATCTTTGAAGAGAATCAAAAGATTATCAAATATGAGATACTATAGAAATTGATGTAAGTGATGAAATTTTATCAAATGAAGAATGATTTTGAAGAATAGCATCTCAAGCGGCTAGACAAATTATTATACAAAAAATTCAAGAATCAGAAAAAGAAAAAATATACAACTTATTTAAAAACAAAGAATGAACTATTGTAAATTTAAAAATAGAACTTGTAGAAAAAAATAAAGTTTTATTGGATTATAACTGAAACACTATTGTCTTACCAAAATCAGAACAAGTATCCAAAGATAAATATGTTCCAGGACAAAGAATTTATGTATATATTTGAAAAGTAGAAAACGATATTAATTGATTACCAAAAGTTACAATTACAAGAAAAGATAAAAATTTGATTGTTAAACTTTTTGAAATGAATTGTCCAGAATTAGAAGATTGAACTGTAGAAATAATTAGAATTGTACGTATACCATGATTTAAAACAAAAATTATAGTCTGATCTCAATACGAAGAAGTAGATCCTGCTTGAAGTTTAATCTGACCAAAATGAATCAGAGTAAAAACTGTAGTAGATGAGCTTTTTTGAGAAAAAATAGATATTATAAATTATACAGAAAATATCAAAGATCTTATTAAAAAATCTTTGAGTCCAGCCGAAATTATAGATATACAAATAGATACAGAAAATAAAACCGCTATATGTTTTGCTATACCGGAAGAAAAACTAAAAGCTATATGAAAATCATGATCAAATGTTGCATTAGCATGAGAATTAACATGATATAGAATTACTATAGAAGAAAAAGATATAACTTCTAGTTGAGAAATAGTTATTGGTTAAGGAGTTATTAAAATTTTAAGCTCAAAATTTTAATAACTTTATAAAACTTAGATTATCGCTTTTACAATAAATATCTCAACTTATTCCATGTTTCCTTAATATTTTAAATTTATAATTTAATTATAAAAATTATGTCATCAAAAAAATTAAAAATTCAACTTTTAGAAAAAGTATCATGATTGGGCAATAAATGAGAAATTATAAATGTAGGACATAGTTATGCTATAAATTTTTTAATTCCTAAAAAATTAGCAAGAACTATAACTTTGGAAATTGAAAAATGAATCCAAGAAAAAATTGAAAAACATTGAAAATTTAAACAAAATCTAAAAGATCATGCTCAAGAAATAGCAGATAAATTACATGGTAAAAATATTATTTTTGAAATTAAATGATCTAGTAAAAAAGCTTTTTGATCTATAAAAGAAGAAGATATTGTAAGTAAAATAAAAAGAGATTTTTCTATAACTTTAGATAAAAAGACTATAGTATTACCTGAAGAACAACATATTAAAAAGGCTTGATTATATGATATAAATATAGATTTATGATCTGATAAAGTTTATATTAAAATGACATTAGAATTAAAACTTAGTAAATAAAAAATTTAAATTAAAATGAATTATTTATCAATAGATTATTGAACAAAAAAATGTTGACTTGCTATAAATGTATGAAACATTGCCATTCCTTTAAAAATAGTTTCTACCGACATAGTATTGAATGAAATTAAAAAAATCATTGAACAAAAAAAAATAAATTCCCTAGTTATTTGAATGGCAAAATATGATGATTGAAAAGAATCATTACAATCTAAACGAATTAAATCTTTTTCATGAATTTTACAAAAAACTATATGAAAAAATATTAAAATTATTTTTTATGATGAATGATATTCAACATTTGAAGCAAAAAATAATCTTGAAGAAATTTGAATAAAACAAAAAAATATAAAAGTAGACGATATGGCAGCATGTATAGTATTGCAAAATTATTTAGATTTTCAAAATTTTTAAAAAATTTAATAAAAATGGTCTCAAAAAATTCTAAAACACATTTTATAATTAAAAATAAAAAAGCTTTATTTAATTATGAAATTATAAAAGACTATGAAGCATGAATTGAGCTAGCTTGATATGAGGTAAAAAGCATTAGATCATGAAATGTTAATTTTAAATGAAGTTTTATAAGTATTATAAATTTTGTTCCTTTTATAATAAAATTACACATATCTCCTTATAAATTTATATCAAACAAAAAATTAATAGATCCTGTTAGAGATAGAAAAATATTTTTACACAAGAAAGATATTATATTTTTATTACAAAAATTAAAAGAAAAGTGAAATACTTTAATACCAATTGAAATTTATTTTAAATGAAATTTAATAAAATTAAAAATTGCTCTTGCAAAATGAAAGAAAAAATATGATAAAAAAGAGGTTATAAAAAAACGTGATATCCAAAAAGATGTCCAAATTTCTTTAAAAGAAAGATTTTAAATTAATTTCAAAAAAATCTACTCCATAAAGATTTTTGTATTCATAATTCTGTCATTTTTGATTTTGGAATTTTCCAATTTTCAAGTAATATTTCAAATAACATTACCTCTTTATCATGTATGCTTCAGTCTGCTTTAATTAAATCAGAAATTAATTTTAATATATCTAACCTATCTCATTCTGAGACATTATTATCATTATAAATATTTTTTGCATCAATAGAAAAATTTTCAAAATTTAAATTACCCTTATATTTGGCAAAACTAAAAGTCTTTAAATCAAAATTGCTTCCAAATTTACTTTTTAAAAAATTAAGAATAACTACTTTTTCTTTATCATCTATTTTATTATCAATAAGCATAAAAGAAAGTAAAATTCTTAAAATAGCCTCGGTAGTATTTATATTCATATACTAAAAAGTTAAAAAATAAAAATTTATATTAATTATAGTAGTATTTTTATTAAAATCAATTTTTATTGGCTATTTTCTTCCCATTGGGATTTTTTTAACGATTTAAGATGATATTTTTT
>CAYUQQ010000014.1:12180-13031 GCA_964446905.1 uncultured Candidatus Peribacteria bacterium | reverse complement strand
GGGTTGAGGTAAAGGTAGTGTGGAAATGTACTTAGCTCCTGTAAAACCTGGTAGAATACTTTTTGAATTATCATGAGTATCTTCAGAAGTTGCAAGAGAGGCTTTTAGTTTAGCAGCTTATAAATTACCAGTTAAAACAAAAGTTATTATTTAAATTAAAATTATGAAGAAAAATATAAAAGATATAAAAGATGTAAATACTTTATCACAACTTGATAAAGAGTGATTATTTACTGAGTTAGATAAAGCAAAAAAAGAGCTTTATGTTTTAAAAATGAAGTATTTTTCAAATGAATTAAAACAAACACATTTATTAAAGTTATATAAAAAATATATATCTAGATTAAATACATTTATTAATGTAAAAAATATTTAATTTTTAATTTTAACCAAAAATGAGAACAAAAACTTGAATAGTTACTAGTACGAAAATGGATAAAACAGCAGTTATTACTGTAAGTGGTTATAAAACTGACGAAAAATATAAAAAAAGATATAAAATATCTAAAAAATTTTATGCACATGATGAAACAAATTCTTGTAAAGAATGAGATTTTGTTAATATAGTTGAAGTTACAAAACCTTTAAGTAAATTAAAAAGATGGAAAATTCAAGATAACTTATGAAAAGATAGAGTTTAAATTTTATAACTTAATTTTTAATTGTTTATGATTCAAACAGAAAGTAGATTATTTGTTACAGATAATAGTTGAGCAAAAGAAGTTTTATGTATTAAAGTTCTTTGATGATCAAAGAGAAGATATGCATATGTTTGAGATATTATTATATGTTCTGTAAAAGAAGCTTTACCACAATGAAATATTAAAAAGAAATCTGTAGTAAAAGCTGTA